>CAYVHT010000006.1:0-38126 GCA_964451455.1 uncultured archaeon | reverse complement strand
AAGAAGGCGCTGAAGAAGAAGTTCCGCGAGGAGTGGGAGAAGCAATACAAGCTTCCGTTCTTTGAGGAGATGGGGTTCATCCGAAAGACGTGCAAGAAGTGTGGACAAGCATTCTGGACGCTGGATCCTGACCGTGAAGTCTGCGGCGAGCCAGAACACAACGGCTACCAGTTCATTGATAACCCTGCGGGCAAGAGGCGCTCCTACACGGAAACTTGGAAAGCGATGGCAGATTTCTACGCGAAGAACGGACACACCGTCATTGATCGCTACCCTGTCGTGGCACGCTGGAGGGACGACCTCTACTTTACCATCGCGTCCATTGCCGTCTTTCAACCATATGCAGTTGCAGGAGAGGTTGAGCCGCCGGCAAACCCGCTCCTCATCCCTCAGCCCTGCCTTCGCTTCAAGGACGTTGAGAACGTTGGGCTTTCAGGGCGCCACTTCACGAACTTCGTCATGGTAGGGCAGCACGCCTTCAACAAGCCAGACAAAGAGATACTCTGGAAGAACGAGGCGATAGAACTCATATTCCGCTTCATGACAGAGGTTGTAGGCATTCCCAAGGAGGAAATTGTATTCCACGAGGATGTATGGGCTGGTGGTGGGAACTTCGGACCATCCATAGAGTACTTCGTCCGTGGACTAGAGCTAGGGAACGTAGTCTTTATGCAGTTCAAAGAGACAGAGAACGGCTACGAGCAACTGCGCACAAGGGTTATTGACCACGGCATCGGGCTGTCAAGATTCGCTTGGATCGCAAACGGGACGAGAACTGCTTACGATGTCGTTTTCCCATCAGTCATGGATTACCTTCGCGAGTTCTACACGCCGGACGTACCAGACGAGGTGCTCAACGAGTTCGCCAAGATGAGCGGCGCCCTAAACTTTGACGAAGTGGACGATATGGGTGCGCTCATGCGTGAGATTGAGGGGAAGCTCAATTATCCGGGATTCTTTGAACAGTACAGGCCCTACGCAGACCTGTATGCCATTGGAGATCACACAAAGACGCTGCTCCTTGCGATCAACGATGGAGCGTTCCCTTCCAACGTTGGCGGCGGATACAATCTGAGGGTTCTTGCCAGGCGCGTATTCTCGTCTATGGAGCGCTACGATTGGGACATAGACATAGGAAAGATCTTTGAACTGCACGCCAAAGACGTCGCACCCATGTTCCCCGAGCTGCGTGAAGCCGTAGAGCTCGCCGTAGACGTCATGGAAGAGGAGCGCAAGAAGTACCACGAGAGTAAGAGAAAGGCAAAGAGCAGGGTCGTCACACTTGTAAAGAAGAAGGGAACGCTCGATGTTAGCGATTTCGTCACCCTCTACCAGTCCTACGGCGTAACGCCAGAAGACGTAAAGGAGATCACAGGTATTGAACCGCCCGCGGGCATATACTCCATAATCGAGGAGACAGGAAAGCAGAAGAAGCGGGAGAAGAAGGAGAAGAACATACCTGACGTAGAGGGCTACCCAAAGACGTATCCACTGTACTATGACGATCCATACCTCTTTGAGTTTGAGGCAAAGGTCCTGGGCGTCATAGGAGATTGGGTGATCCTGGATAAAACTGCGTTCTATCCAGAGGGTGGTGGGCAGGACGCGGATACGGGAGAGCTCAACGGAGTTCCTGTCGTAGATGTTCAGAAGACAAAAAGCGGCGTAATCCTGCACCTCGTCGAGGACGGCTCGCAGTTTAAGCAAGGCCAGACAGTTGTTGGCCGCATTAA
Organism: uncultured archaeon; assembly: GCA_964451455.1. GTDB lineage: Archaea > Iainarchaeota > Iainarchaeia > JAADDC01 > JAADDC01 > SZUA-1452. The sequence continues at coordinate 36,393 of CAYVHT010000006.1, read as the reverse complement.
CGCAAAGAGAAGACTACGCCATACTAGACACCACACTACAGCACACATAATCCTTGCGGCGGCCAAGCACGTCCTTGGAAAGCACGTCTGGCAGGCTGGAGCCCACAAGAGTGAGGACATCGCGCACATAGACCTAACACACTACCGCAGGATAAGCGATGAGGAGCTAAGAGAGATTGAACGCATAGCCAACGAGATTGTCATGCAGAACGTTCCAGTTAAGACATACTGGATGGGAAGAACGGAGGCAGAGCAGAAGTTTGGCGTGACGCTATACCAGGGCGGAGCGGTGCCGGGAAAGGAGCTACGCATCGTTGAAATACCTGGTATCGACGCGGAGGCCTGCGGTGGCACACACGTGAAGAGCACAGGAGATATTGGACTTATAAAAGTCGTAAAGAGGGAAAGCGTGGCCGATGGCGTTGAGAGAATCATATACAAGAGTGGAGACGTTGCCCTAGCGTTCATACAGGAAAGAGAAGCCAAACTGAAACGGGCTGCAGAGGTCCTGCGCGTGCCCGTGGATGACGTACCAGCGGCGGCAGAGAAGATGTTCAACCAGTGGAAGGATGCGGAAAAGAGAGCAGAAAAGCTCGCAGAGGAGCTAACCAAGTACGTCGCAAAGTACGCGGAGGAAAGAGTGTTGCTCCTGCCATACCTAGATCAAAAAATGGCTGAGAGAATTGCAGAGGCAAAGGGCAAACCACTAGTGCTTGTTGGAAAGGCCGGCAAGCCGAATGTATTCGTATATGCAGATAATGCAAGAGACATCATCAGAAAACTGGGCGTAAAGGGAGGTGGCAAGGGGGATAAAGCAATGGGCGTTACAGAGGAGCCCGACGAAGTGTACAGGAGAGCAATGGAGGTGTTCTAACGCTCTCCTTCCTCCTTGTTGAGTCTGCGCTGGAGCTCGTGCCGAAGGAGATAAAACACCACAGGGCCGTAAGAGCGTGGTGCAAGCGATTTGGTAGAAAACCAGAGGAGGCGATACTAGACTCAAGCTACATGCACGACGCAATGGCAGAACTGAAAGATGCTGAAAGAAGAGGGCGTCCAGATATTGTCCACTACTTTCTCTTGAGCGTCTTGGAAAGCCCCGCAGGCAAAGAAGGGCTTGTTGACGTGTACATACATACGTATCAGAATATGCTGTTGTACGTAGAGCCAGAGACGAGGATACCGCGAGGGTACAACCGATTTGTAGGAATCATGAGCCAAGTACTAAGGGGAACGGACACACCACGGATTCACCCTCTGGAGCACAAGGTTGACGACATCATCATAAAGAAAAAACAAGAGGGTGCTAGAATTGTAGTTCTGGACGAAGATGGGCGCTGGGCGCTCCCAGAGGATGTGGTAAGGAAGAATACGCTCGCTATCGTGGGAGGATTTCCTCATGGGACGTTTAAGCGCATATATCCAGCTGACGACAGGGTGAAGATATATGACAAGGTCCTGCCAGCATGGGCTGTCGGCGCTGAAATCACTGCTGGCTGGAAAAGGCGTTTTCTATTCCCCCGGGTGTGAATTACCCAAGGAAAAGGGCTCCTATGTCCTTCTCCTCAAAATCTCGGAAAAAATACATGCCAAAACAAAGTACGGCCCAATAACACTTCAAGAAGGAATATACGCATACGTTGGGAGCGCGTTTGGCGCTGGAGGGATCAGAGCTCGCGTGTCAAGGCATTGGCGAGAGGAGAAGAAAATACATTGGCACATAGACTGGATAACAACATCAGAACACTGCCAGCACATAGGAGCGTGGATATTCCCTGGGGAACGCATAGAATCAGAACTCTCGCGGACACTGGCAGAGAAATTTCCAGCTGTGCCTGGGTTCGGCGCGTCTGACAGTGAGGAAGATTCCCACCTCTTCAAGCTTTGCTAACCGCGACGAAGTAGAAGTGCCTCGCATCCTCCGCTCTGCGTAGAGACGCTACAAGCGGGGAAACGCTTACGATATCCTTGCCATCCTCCATGTGAACCTCTGGCGGCTTGTACCAGCTCGCGCGCTCGCCCACTAGCACCCTCTTCTCGCCATACCTTCGCACAAGCTCATCATAGGCTCTCCTTGCAGAGTCCTCATCTGAGTAACGACCAGTAATGCGAAACAGCTTTCTAGACTCAATCTGGGACCACCAGTAGCTACATATTGAACGAAACGCAGAAATAAGCGAGATATCATCCATAGCAACTATTTCCTTTGGAGAATAATGATCAAGAAGCTCACCAACAGCCCTAACAAACATTTCGTCAAGCACTAGCACCGTCTTGTGAAAATAAACTGCATCTCCCAGAATAAAACGGGAGACAAACAGGTGCTCTACGTTGGGGAGAACCTTATAGCGCACAAGGAGATGCCCGTTGGATACAGAAACGTTGCGGACAATGCGATCCCATGCGATCTCGCCAACGCGGACGCCAGCAAAGTAAGAATCCCTCGTGAGATAGTCCAAACGGTCCGTCCCAACACCACCATGGACGAGGGGCGAAAGGGGCGCGGAGAGAACTTCTCGCGGCGTAAGTACGCTGTCCTGAAGAAGCTCTGGAAGAATCTCCTTCATGCGCTCGTCGTGGTCAAAGTGGTGGCCATTGCGAGCAAGAGCATACTCAGAGAGGTGCGAAAAAGGGCCATGACCTACATCATGGACGAGGGCGTAAACCTGCGTTGCAAGATCGTCCGTGGCACGCGATGTGATGTAAAACACGCCGAGGGAATGAGAAAAGCGGGTGTGTGTAGCGGACGGATACACGTATGAAGCAAGAGCGAGCTGAGAGAGTCTCCTAAGCCGCTGGAAAAGAGGATGATCTACTATGGGCATCAGCTCTTCCGGTACGAAGACTTCGCCATGAACCGGGTCCCGAAAGTACTTGCCAGGCATGTAAAAATAGGACACGGACAGTATTAATACGTGCGGATTGGCACCTGTGGCTGGGGGCTCCTTCGTCCCAAGCAATTCGGCATCCTAGAATATTCCAGCGTGCTCGAGGCGTACTCGCAGCTATTTGACACTGTGGAAGTGAACTACACGTTTTATAGACTTCCAAGAGCAGATACGGCGAAAAACTGGAGAAAAATCGTGCCGGAAAGCTTTATATTCACCGTGAAGATGTTCCGCGGCGTTACCCATGAGAATCGGTTCAAGAACACAGAAGAAGAGACAGAAAGAATACTGGAGATCGCGGAAATACTGAAAGCACCCATCATACTGATTCAAACGCCAAAATCATTTAAGCAGACCGGAGAAAACGAGAAAACAGTACTGGAATACCTGAGCACTCTGGACAAGAGATACATGTACGCGCTGGAACTAAGGGGGTGGGTGTGGAAACCCAAGTTTAGCGAGTGGTTATGGGTGGTGGACCCATTTGCCCAGAAACCGCCAGAGCAGGATGAATACTACTTCCGCCTCCACGGGAAGCCGCCAGGAAAGCGAATGTATCACTACAGGTACACGGAGAGTGACCTACTTCAGTTAAAGGATTTTGTAGAAAAGCTGAATAGGGAGCAGGTTTGGCTCTTCTTCAACAACGTGTGGATGTATGAAGATGCCCTGCGCTTCAGGAGGATGCTCCATGAGGGACGTTGACCGCGAGCTAGAGAAAGCGGGGAAAAAAGGACACAAATACGTAAAAAAGTCCTTTGAGCGAAGAAAGGAGCGCATACGTAAAAAATGGCTAGAGAAGGCAGGCAAGATATTGGAGGACTTCCACAAGTACTTAGAGGAACGGATAGGGTGTGCAGATGGCTGAAATATTCAAGGGGCCTCTTGCTGAGGTAGAAGAGTTCGAAAAGAAGCTCGCAAAAAAGTACGTACATATAGCGGAGAAGAACTATGAGGAAAAAATCAGGAGAGAGTTCGCAATATTCGTGTTAAAGCACATGGCGGAAATGGCAAGGCGCTGTGAGGCAGAAAATGATGACACAAGCCTAGGAAAAATAGGAAGACCAAGATAGGGCCTCAGGGAGGACCACTTCATCACCGCTCAGCAGGGGTAAAAACTTCATCGGCCCAAGCATTTTGGGTTGTTCAAAAATAAAAAGGGAGATGTACTAATTATTATGGGGGGTGACGAGATGGACGGAGGGTGGAGAGAGATAGAAAGGGGCGCAATAGTTACGGCAGGAGAAGCGGCTGAGCGAGCGCCAAGGCTCTTTGGAATCCCTACTGGCGTGGAAGGGCTGGACGACCTCTTCTTCGTGACACGAATAGAAAAAGGAACGCCGACACGGGTGCCACTTGGAGGGCTTCCATCCCGCGCAGTCATAAACATTACCGGCGTCCCGGACACTGGCAAATCCCTCATAGCAGAACAGTTTGCAGTGAAGCAAGCGTCCTTAGGGTATCCTGTTGCATTCGTAACCGTTGAGAGCCCAGCAACCTTCGTTACCCAAGGGCTCATGCAGAGGGCAGCGGCAATGGGTGTGAACTGGGAGGAAATAGAGAACAACATCGTGCTTATTGACGCAGCATCTAACACGCGATTGCGCGAGGATGTAGATGTCCTTTTGGACACGCTGGCATACGCGATACGTGCATTTGACACAAAATCCGTCGTAATTGACTCTATAACGGGCCTCTTTGAGTCCAGGGAGATGCTGGCCCGCAACGTGGTAAGAAGGATATTCAACTTCTTAAAGAAATGGGGCCAAACGGGCATATTCATATCGCAAAAGAGGAGCACGCAGGAGGAAGAAAGTGCAGAGGCTGCAGGAGGCTACGCAGTATCACACATCGTGGACGGAACCATTGTTCTACACAAGCGCCTGATTATGAAGCCCTGGGAGGAAGAGACCTTCGGAGTACCCATAGGAGATGTCCTGAGAACTATAAGGATTGATGGGATGAGACTCTGCGGCCACGATACAAGGACGCACGTTATGGAGATAACGGAGGAAGGACTTGTGAAGGTAGGGCCGCCACTCTCCGAAATCGTGAAGAGAAGGGGGTGAGAAGATGGTGGTGGTGATTAACGCCCCAGTTGCAACGGAATCCTTAGATGACATGGCATTCAAGGTATTCATAAAATCACTTGAGATCCTCGGAGGACCGAGAAAGCTTGTGGAGTACAGGAACCTCACGTGGGTCCCTTCACTCATGGCAGCAGCGTACGCAGTGGTTCTTCATGATAAGGGCAAGACTGCAGAGGAGATTGCAGAGTTCTTAGGAATGACCAAGCAGACGATCAAGCGCATGCTGTCAGCAGATCCTAACGAAGTCATGGCGAAGCTCAGGGGCGAAGAACTGGAAAAGGACGAACACACCGCAGGGGGCATAGCAAAGGAAGCGTGGAAACGGCTGAAGGCAGGAGAAGACATAAACATAGCGTTGGCGTCCGCACAGAGAGCAGTGGAGGCGATCGGACCAGCATGGGCAGTCCTTGTGCTCACGAAGATAAAAGGCATTGATTTCCCAGTAACAGACGCGGAGGAACTAATGGCACGATTATCAGGAATTGAAGTGAACGGAAAACCCGCAGAGGAAATCCTGAAAAAGATAGATTACCCCGTTAGAAGCCCCGCGGAGCTACTACACAAGATAAAGAAGGCAGTGGAAGGCTAAGAGTAGCTTTCAACATCCCTTTCTAATTTTCCGTAGAGGTAGATTGAAAGCAAGGCAAAGGGCGCGGTAAGGAATATCAGATAGCGCGTCAGGTCCACGGGCGAAAGGGCACATACATGCAAGGACTCCACGGCGTAGGCGAGAATTAGAGCCGCTGTAAAGGCGATGGTCTTTCCTGCAGAAACATAGAATGAACGCCCCACCGTGAGCGCATGATTCTCGTGCTTCACAACGCGATAGAGTGTAGCCGATATTGCCACTGCGAAGGTGTTTGTGAGTCCGCGAAGTATCTCCGTGGCTGAAGCAACAAATGGAGTAGGAATCGCCGCCAGAATCGCAGGAAACACGGCGTTACCTGCATATGTGATCCTCCCGAGACCGAAGGCCCTTTTGCGATCGAAATATCTAGCAATTATCAGGGCGAAGAGAGCCATGGCAAAACCGATAGCCGTCTTCAGCGCACCGAAGAGCATAACGCTGCCGTTGAAGACAAGGTATAGAAATATGGGAATAACCCACGTGAATCCGTACTGGATACCGTCCGAGAGGTGCAGAGCACGGTAGGGAACCATCAAAACATCGCGCATGGTGAAGTCAACTTTATGGAGCTCGCCAAACCTGAAGAGTAACCAAAGAGATGCAATAAACGTTGAAACAAAAACCAAAGCGTAGAATCGGTGGAAACCAATCCACGTGATTATCAGCGCAGACAGAAACGGCAGGAGAATCGACGTGATATTCTGCAGCACCTGGAGACCGGCGAGTTCCTCGGCAGAATCCCGCTCACGTCCAAAGATGCCAAAGGATGTGTGGTACGCATCCCAGTAGAGCGAACCGGACAGGCCCTCAAGCAAACCGTAGAAGAAAACAGCCCAAAGGGACATGCCAAGGACATAGACAAAGGAGTACTCCAGACCGGCGAGGAGAATACTCAGGAACATTGCCCACTCGACGCCGTATTTCCGCAAGACCCAAAGGTTCAGAAAACGCAGAGGGAGCTTCGCGATACCCTGAGCAAGGAGCATATAGAGGAAAACCATGGTTAGAGACGACGTGGCCTTATATATGAAAAGTGGTAGGAAGAGACCGCCAGTCACAGTGAGTATTGTTCGAACAAATGCCAAAATGTAGAAGTGCTCCACTTCGTCAGGCAGTGCAAAGAAGCGTACGTGTGGAATATGCGCGAATACGTGATGGCCAGCGTGCATGCAAAGAAAAAGGAAAGAAGGTATAAAAGAGTTCAGATGTCAGAAGGTATGTCAAGAGAGACGTCGTTCTCATCTACCACAATGGTGCTCTCGGGGTCGGGCACGTTCTCGTCGGTTCCAACGTCCGACGGGAGATTCAGCTCTGAGTATTGACCGATGCTATTGATCTCGTTCTCTGAAACGCCTATGCTGGTCGTGCCTTTGGTTGGCGTACTGTTTGACGCAAGGTAAATCACGGCAGCAACCGCTGCAAGCACCACGACCGCAACAATGATTGCAACTGCATTACCCTTCATGGCATCACCTCCACACTGCCGCTAGCGCCCACACTGGCATTCTGATCGCCGATGGAAACGTTCACTTCGCCGCCCACTGTCATACCAGTGCCTGTACTCTCATCGGTTTCAACGGTGATGGCCGTGTTTACCTCTGTGTTCTGCTCAACGCCCACTGCACCTGCGCCCGCGTTAACATCTGCACTCTGCTCTGCAGCTATGCTCCCCTGTGTCTTGTGCCGTTCATGGGCCTGTTCCCTCGCATGGATAGCAAACTTACGGTTGTAGTCACGGAAAAGATCCCCAATCTCCCGATAAATCTTAACAACTTCCTCCTTTATGGAGCGGATCTTCTCCAAGTACTCGCGTGGGCTTGAGATGTCTTTGTTCTGGACCTCCGACTGAAGCGCGTTGAGTTCCGCGTTCACCGCAGCAATATTTGCAAATATTGCGTTCACGCGGTTGTCCATCTCCTCGTCATATACGCCACGCTTCTTCGCTAGTTCAACGTAGCGCGTCAGACGTGCGGTGGCTGCATCGAGCCGGACAACAATGGAGCGAGTTGCCCGTATGGTCGCAAGGACATATACTTTGCCGAAAACGCGATCATGGTACTTTCTAATCGCTGGAAGCACCTCGTTCTTGTAAATCTGGCGGAGCTGCTCAAGATCCTGTGCAGATTCAACGTCGCTGCGGATCTTCTGAAGTCTGGAGACTGCCTGGGATATCGCTAGACTGTTCCCGTCAAAATCTGTGTTGTTCACCACCTCCAGGCGCGCAATGGTGGCATCAATCGCGGAGAGAACCATATCCTTAGTAACGTTGAAATACGTATTCTCGTCTATCTCGCCACGAACATAGAGCTCGTGATAGTGTGCCCATCTCTGGCGCTTCTGAGCAAAGATAGTGGCGGTCTGGCGCAGCGCTCGAACGACTCGCATGTAATCCTTTGTTATGCGGGCATCTATGGCAGCGTTACCGTACATACGTCCAGAGAGCGCATATGCCCTGCGCTCAGCCACCCTGCGGGCTATATCCTCTGGGCGTATACCCTCTCTTTTCCACTCCTCAAGCTTCTTGGGCCCAAATTGCTTCTCCAGCATCTCCATGATCCTTGCCTGAGCCCTTGGGCTAACGTTCACCGCAGCGGTGGCGGTCACGGCAATTGGGCCGCGTGGCGATTTCGCATGTGCGTTCATATCGGCCTGTACATTCACTGGGCCAACGGCAACCCTGTGCCGAAACATTCCCTCCGCCGCGTATGCGGGCACGGAAGCTAGCACAAGAGCCACAAGTAGAATTGCAAGTGCTCTCCTCAGCACTCTGCATCACCTCCTTCGGCAAGAACACACTGCAACTATATATAAACATCGCGCGAACTACTGCAACTGGTCCGGAAGATACACGCGCTTGGAGACTCCTCGCCGTACGCGGATTACCTTTCCTTCAGTCTCTAAACGAGAAAGAATGCGGCTCACTTGATACTTTTCAAGACCTAGAGCGTTGCATATGTCCTTCTGGGTGCACCCCGGGTGCTGCGCGATAAAAGCGACTATCTGTGATGCCAAATCGCCCGGCTTGCGTTGTAACCGAAAACGCACGTAAATGAGGCTTGAGAACGCCACAAGTATGAAGAGTAACGGGACCAGCGGCCATAGAACAGGAGTCACAGACAGGATACTGTGACCAGTATAGGTATCCCAGTGAACAGATGAAAGAAATGTGCTGCGGACAACGAAATCAGAGGGTGGAAAAGAGAGATAAGCATTCCCAGAAAGGCGCAGGCGAAGAATTGCCTCAGCATCTACGCATATCTCTCTGCTCGGAGGACGTTGGACGAAAGAACCGTTGTTAAGTTCATATACCTCAAGAACGCGGCCGTCAATCACGTATATGCAGCCAGGAGACGTTGCGACCACAAAGAGATCTGCAGAGAAAGGATTGGAATCTACGGAGACAAGCCACTGGGCAGACGCGAGGGGAAGGAAGAGAACGAAGAGCAGTGGCCAGCGACGCACAAAAGAATATGGCGATTCGCGTTTAAAGCAGGTGCCCATAAAAACCAGGAAAGGGATATTCTTATGTGCGGGGCCTCATCGTCCGAGAACCATGGGCATCCCTAATTGTGGATGGAAAAAAGACATGGGAGGTCCGCCGAACCAGAACAAAGCACAGGGGCCCTGTGGCGATTATCAGCGGTGGCAAGATTATAGGGATCGTAGATATTGTAGATGTGATTGAACTACCAGTCAAGGAAATGGCTGCCTTTGTAGAAAAACACTATGCGGACCCAACCATAATCCTCTCGTACGGAGCAGACCGCGAAACGCTATTTGCATGGGTTTTGAAGAACCCACAGAGGCTAAGAACCCCAATACCCATAGATATTCCTGTGGGAGCGCAGGTATGGGTGAGGATTCCTGAAGACGTGGAGGCGAAGGTATGGAAATCATTGGAAGGGTAAAGAATCGCTATGTGCCAAAATACTCCTTCAGATGGAAGGGATACATGGACGTAGATACCCCCAAGGGTGCAATACGGCTTATCCTGCCCGGTTCGTTCGCGCAATGGATTGAAGAAGGAGAAGAGGTTCGTATAGAATCCAGCCACATATATCCAACGCTCTGGGACTTCACACTCTGGAGAAAATGGGAGAATGATTGGGTAAAAGTGTGGCCACCGTTCTTCAGGGAAATAACCCTTGAAAAAAAGGATCCCGTTAGCGAACGGGTAATGTACACCTATAAGATTCGCGTGGAAGAGGCCACAAAGGAGGAAGACTTTGAACGGATCGCCGAACTAGAGCAGTACCACTACGCATCGAAGAAAGAGACCGTCGCAATATGGGCGTGTCCGAAAACAGGGGAGCTCATCGAGTCTAACGTGCGGCCAGACTGTGAAGGCGCGAAACTCGTAGAGATAAAGGGGTCCCTCCCCGTATCCCGCTTCATCGTGCTACGCCTCGTGGAAAGACAGCCATACGAGCCGGAGATTGTAGGATATGTGCGAATTGACCCACCGATCCCAAAGATGCACAGACGCCTGCCCGACGGAACGGTAATAAAGAATATACGCGAGTCCGTGTTTCCCTACGACTGGTTCCACCCCACATACTGGCCAGAGGGGCTGCTGCGAGAGGCGATGGCAAAAAAGGGTGTTGAGCGAAAGGTGTTGTTCTCCCAAATATGGAAGCTTGCCGTGAAGAAATGCAACACTGCCGCCGCAAGGATATCCCGCGTGGTCATCCATCCAGACTACAGGGGTGACGGTCTGGGCATGCTGGCTGTAAAAACTGCTCTGGAGTGGATATCAAATAGGAGAGCACCAGAAATGAAAAAAGAAAAGCATCTTGTTGAAACTATAGCACAGATGGCTAGATTTAACCCGTTTTTCGAGCGTGTGGGCTTCAAGTACCTCTGGGACACGAAGTCGGGAAGGCCCGTCCTCTACTACCCACTGACAGAGAAGGCAAAGCGGATCATGGAGGGTTTCCTACGCACAGATCCCGTTGCAAGAACGCACGGGGGCAGGCTATACAGGGAAGCGTACAGACCCGCAGACCCAATAACCGAGCCCATCGTAATGCGAGGAGTGACGAAATACTACGAGAGTGTCCTTAACTCGGAAGAATTGCCTGAAAATATACGGGACGTGCTCCTTGCCTTCGGCGTGGATAGGAGAAGAGTCCAGAAGTATGTGCTGCGGGATGCAAATCTCGAAATCATGCCAGGAGATGTTGTTGCTATTATAGGTGCGTCGGGGGCTGGAAAAACAACGCTCCTAAGACTATTAGCGGGCGTTGACGTGCCAGACAACGGCGAGGTCATAATCCCAAGGAATGCCGTGATCGGAATCCTCATCCCCTGGGAAAGAGAGCCAGATTTTGGTGACGAAACAATCCTGGAGCACATGTACAATAAAACAAAGGACATAGTGGCGGCGATTGAGATTCTAAACCTGAGCGGCCTCAGCGATGCAGTATTTTACCGAGCAAGGTTTTCAGATCTATCAACTGGGCAAAAAGAGCGAGCAAAAATCGCCTCCATTCTTGCAGAAGGTCCAAATGTTCTGATAATCGACGAATTCGCGGCACATCTTGATACACAAACTGCAAAGAAGGTAACACGAAAGATAGCGCAGATCTCAAGGAAATTCGGTATAACAACGATACTCGTAGTTCACCGCCCCGACGTGCTGGACGTCTTGAACCCAGACAAGATCGTGTACGTGGGTTACGGCGGTGTGATGGTCAGAACGCGCGGGAATAACAGAAACATGTGAATGTGTGGGCGGCCGCAGAGCAGCCGGCCTCGTGTAAAGCGCCAGCCGATTTTACGGCCACGCCGGGGCTGGGATTCGAACCCAGGCGGGGTTGCCCCCAACGGCTTAGCAGGCCGCCGCCTTAACCACTCGGCCACCCCGGCACCTTGCCAGCACTACGAAGATATTCAGACAATGCTTTAAAACTATGGAGCATACCAATCGAGGATCGTTGCCCCTGCCCGCTTTTGTGAATGCTCTGCAGAAGCGCTCGACTCCACGCGAGCAAATACCTCGTTAGATAGGAGAAATTCCTGTACAGAGTCCACGAGCGCGTCCAATTCGGTTGGAGACAAAGAACCCGACGAAAGAAGCAGATTCATAAACTGGCCAAAGTCTTTTCCAGGCGCAAGGCCCAGTTTTTTCATAACAGAGGCGAGAACCGATCTAGCATACTCCTCCGAAAAGATTTGAGTATTCGTCTTGTGCTCCGCCACCGCCGCAGCTATGGCCTCAGAGAGAGAAGATTCTGTATTATCAAACACGCGCACAATTGCACGGCCGGAAAATTGGTCAACAAGCGGTGAAAAGTCCATAATTCCCTCTGATTTACCTGTCAGAACTAGTTTTACTAGGGGCAACGGATTGTGCGGGAGTTCTGCCAAAACAGATGCGATCTCCTTCGCCGCACGGTCTCTAGCAGCAGCAGGAGTCAAGCCAGAGACGTCCACTCGGACTACCTTGCCTTTACGAGCCGTGGGGATGCTTACTTCTTCCAGCTTGCCAGATACTGTGTCCAGTATCCAAAACCTGCGATCAGCCTCGACCTCTGAGTCTATGAGTTGCGTGCGCACCGTGCTGCCAGGCATAACGATACGATATCCACCAATTTCACGGGTCAGATGGCGATGTATGTGCCCGGCAAGATAGAGATCGTAGCCCTTTGGAAGAACAGATATCGGAAGGGGAGTCTCCCCCGCGTTGGCACCAAGGACCTCAGGAACGTTGTGGACATCCATATGCTGCAGGGGTTGATGTATCATGAGGATATTATACGCACCCGGGACAGGGGGTGGAACGTGCTCAGAGAAAAATTCGAGAAGAACATCCGGACGCTTGCTTGGAATCCATCCCACACCCGTGACCGCCACTCTTTCACCGCCAGACCCCTCAAATATCACGGTATTCCTGTGAAGATAAATAAGGCGATGCGCACGCTCCAGAAGAAGCACAGGATGAGAGTTCAGGTCCCCACCCACATCATGATTTCCCCTGATTGCAACGACGGGCGTGCCGAAGAAAGTACCAACCTTTTTCGTTCCGCCAACAACGCGCACAGGCGAGGGGTACATGCGGGGGATGTCAAATATGTCTAGGGCGCGCATGAACAACCCAGTTCCAAAGCGAGAACGATCAAAAATATCCCCGGCAACAAGAATAAGATCCGCTCGCTCAGCAGCTAGCTTCATGGCAGCCTCTGCATTGCGGAAAGAGTCCTCCCGACAAGGATCCGTGCTGTGCTGCGAGTATCCAAAGCCCAAGTGCAGATCCGCAAGCAGAGCAATCTTCACGTAACGAAATGGTGCAAGGCGTTTAAATCGCTGCCACCTGGTAATACTATGCGCGCAGTACCAGAGGTTAGAAGAATTCCCTATACGGACGTGTTGAAACACGTGATCCTCGGGTTTCTGCTGCTAGTAGGGCTAGCGATGCCCATCTATCTCACAAGGGGAAGCATCCCTTCAAACATTTGGATTGTAGCGCTAGGCGTACTCGTTTTCATGTTTATCGATGTAACCGGAATCGACGGCGGAGCAGTGTACGCGCTAACACGGTTGTTGGGAAGCCATGCAGATTATGACGACCACGTGTCATACGTGGCGCGCTGGAAACCGTACGTTTTCGCGCTGCAGGCACTGGGTATTGTGGTGGCAACGATCAACGTATCCTGGGGGCTCGCAATCTACTATGCCTTCATCATAGTGGAGCTCGTATACTTTGGGGCAACATTCAGGCTCGTACACCGATTTGACTGGGTAAAAACCGCTGCAATGCTCCTCATAATATTCGCAGTCATGGCTCCCACGTTTCTGGCCGCCACAGACACTACGACGATGATCGAACTGGCAGAGGGAAGAATAAAAGCAACAGGGCTGTTGTGATACCATGGACGCATGGCTGGAATACGTGCTAGCATACTTGTACGGATCCATTCCATTCTCATACATCGTAGCGAAGCTCTGGGGCCGAGACGTAAGCAAAGAGGGTTCCAAGAACGTGGGCGCGTCCAACGTCGCCCTTGTCACAGGAAGCACTGGGGCATTTCTGATTGCACTAATCCTAGACATGAGCAAAGGTATAGTCCCATCGATCTTGTGGGGTCCGGTAGCTGGCGCGTGGGGCATTGTTGGTCATGTGTTCTCTTTCTGGCTTATAATATCAAAGTTCCGATTTAGGAGACTCCGCTCCGGGCTTGGAATGGCTGCAACCATCGGATGGCTCCTAGTGAACACCTGGCAAATGGCTGTAATCGCACTGGCCGTCTTCGCAGTTTTCTACATAATAATGAATCCGACAAATTGGCGCAAGGAAGGATTGTACAAGTGGTATGCCATTCAGGAAGGGAACATAGAGACTGTATTCACCCTAGGAGCTGGCGCAATACTATACATCCTCCTATTCCACCCACCAGAGCAAATTCTTGAATCTATAGCGATAATACTCGCGGCTGTCTTCTACGCGTACGCGCGGGTGATCAGGGAGCAGTTGCAATACTTCTGGGACTGGAAGAAGAGCGAAGAGTTCCTGGAAATGACAGAAAAGAAGTAGAATGATAGCATAAGCCGGGGGTGGGATTCGAACCCACGTATATCGGATCTGCAGTCCGACGCGTAGCCGCTCCGCCACCCCGGCACCATTCACAGCATCACGCTGCGCATAGATAGGATTGTGGGGAGAGTTAAAAAGAATGAGGGCAGACTATTCTTCACGAATTCTTGGACGGAAATGCGCTTGCTTCCGTGCATCCTCAAACAACTCAAGAACCCGATCTGAAGAGAAAGTGTGAGAAGGGAACGCACCCTCGGGATGCACAGTTGCAAGTCGTGGTGCCCCGTGGTCCTTGGGGGAATAGGGCACGAGATGAACGCTCTTAACACCGTCACGCTCGCGATAATCAAGGACAAAAACGCGGTCGGATAGTTGGAAAGTGCCAGGATGTTCCCAATGCTCTTGTAGGAGCTTGTTAGCAAAGTACGGATTTGGATACTCTGGAATTCCGGGATACTGGTACTCAGAACGGCGGGTTGCAACGCGTTCTAGAGCATAGGACTCAAACGTCCTTAAGCTGCTCTCCGAGATCTTGCCCTCTGCAAGGGCACGTTCAAGAAGTGTTAACGCAAAACGACCGTATGGTGTCTCGGCACCTTCCCTACGAATTTTACTCGCTGCAGTCTTACTCATGGGGATTGGATGAACCACCACCTTTGCCGTAGGAAGCACATGAACAAGTAGCGCTATGTATTCGCCCTCGCGAGCATCGATTCTGTGGAGTACAAGGTGCTGACCGACAGGAAGGCGCAGTCCCCTGCCAATGTAGTGATTAATCAGCGCCCGAAGTACGGCAGTGGCAAGCTCTGGAAAGTGTTCTGGGGTATAGTGGGTGTGGCGCGTAATGTTGCGTGCCATACATATAAAACACGCCACAAGAATAAAAGTGACAACGGCAACATTCGCTAACGCTCAAAGCGATCGGCTGAGCGAAGCGAACGCCGATGCAGGGGTGCAGGGGGCGCAGCCCCTGCTAGCGGGCCCGCGGGGATTCGAACCCCGGACCTGCGGCTTAGAAGGCCGCCGCCATATCCAGACTAGGCTACGGGCCCGTAGTACAAACAAAAAGAAAAGAGTGCTTAAAACGCTTACACGAAGAAGCGAATAACAACAAGTAGAGCCACGATAACAACAATAGCTATGACGATTGCCTGATCTAGTGGCACTCCAAAGATGCCTGGCTTGTGCTCGGTCGGCGTCACAGGGACATTAACGTTAAGCTCCTCGTTACCGGACGTAGGAGTAGCGGATTTTTGAGTGCTGCCGTCGTGCACGTTCGTTTCTTTGGAAGTCGTGGTAGTCGTCGTAGTCTGCGGGCTCGTGGTGGTTGTCGTCGTGGCGTTGGTCTCAGATGATGCACCGGCACCAGTCGCTTGACTGCTAGTCTCAGACTGTTGTGTTGTCGGGAAAAAAGCACTGCAAGAAAGAGTTTGCGAAACGCTCGAGCTCTTGCCGTAATGATATCCCTCACTCCAAGAGGTACACGCAGTGTCCTTACAGACCTTGAAACTGAGGGAAGCACCCTCTGGTATGGCATACTTGTAGCCATTAACGTCAAAGGAAACCGTCGCGGACTTGCCAGAAGAGAGAGTGACAGAGTATATCTTTGTGTCGCCGTAGTATGCCAGAAACGCCATGCCTGACAAGTCGCCATTACAATCACTGGGAAGAGACAAGGACACAGAATAGTGGGCAGGCGGATACAAGGAAGAGCAGTTGGCCTCAGTAAGCACATAATACTTGTAAACAACACCAGAAGTGAAGGAGACTGTGCCAAGGCGAAGCGGAGACACACTAGACGAGTACTTCAGAACCACGTTAACCTCAGAGTATTCAGAGGGGACGAGAAGCTTTGGGTCCGCAGCGCTAGGCCCGCCAAAACGAAATACGTTCCCATCCTCCGTCAAGGCAACGGAAGACACGTCCACACCGTTGTAGTCTGCAGCAACGACGATGCTGGGCGAAAGCGTAGTCAGAGCACAAGGAGCGTTGACCTCCCCCCATATAAGCATGGGTGGTGCAGGCGTTGAGCTAGAGCCAGCAAAGACGAGGGGCACAAAAATAAGGAAAAGAAGTACGATCGAACTGCGCACATAGATCACCTCATGGGGAACTCGGCGGAGTAACGCAGCGGCCATAGTAGTACGCCTTCAGACCACCCTGTAGCCAGTTCTCAGGAATCCATACCCAGTACGCACTACCGTCCTGAATCGTGTAGCTGCCAAAGGACGTGACTGGAACGAAGCCGTCGCCGTTCCACTCAGCAATGGCTGCATAGAAGGGATGTGTGGCAACATACGCGTTGCTGGCGTTGAACTCCACAAAGGAGAGGGAATAAAGCGTGCTATTAGCGTCCGCGCAACTAACCTGGCTGTTGGTGCAATAAACGGGGAGCAATGACCACCCTGCAGAGAGCTGGACGTAATCCACATCGGAACAGTTATCTGGATCCTGAGCAAGCTTCCTAATGGGCACATAAACGTTGTGGTCGCTATAAACCAGGTACGCATGCAACGTGTACGCGTCATCGTCCAAGGGGTTCTGTAGAACCCAATGATTGCCCTCAAAGTAAACGTACGCATTAACCTCGTTCAGTGCAAGCCTCGTGTAGCTGTAATTTCTGTCTATCTCGTGGGGGATAACAAAGGGCTGCCAGTCAGAGGCAGTAATTGTCAGATACTCGTCGGGGAGGCCGACAACAAGCATATTCGTATCTGGGGCAAAATTACACCCAGGTGCGTTCACGTCGGCGGTGTTCAGTTCTAACAGGGCGCCACGAACGATGGACGTTACGTTTTCGTATTTCAGAGTTACCAAATTCTTATCCACGCGAACGGCGTCGGGCTTAAGGTCCCAACCAGACGCGTGGAGAACGAATCCGTTCACGTCAGTGCCGCTCGCGTTTACGTCACACGGGAAAACGACGGAGATGTTTAACTCGCCAGAGGAGGAGTAGGACATAACGGAAGCGGTAGGCTCAGAAAAAGAGGTGATTTGGACAGTGTTCGTCTTAGAATCTATGAGATTGTTGTCAGACTTATAACCATTCACCTCGACGACAACAGAACCGTTTCGCAGGAGTTTTGCCGTGTTGAACTCGACGGAGCAGTTCATAACATTTGCTTCCGCGTTAAGCTCACAGTAGTTCGTGTCGTCAGCGTGCACCGTCACGCTATAATCTATGCCAGTGTTGAAATCCGCAGAGTACCAGTCGTCAGACTGAGAAGCAATTACGAAGTTGAAAGCTACGACGAAGTAGTTCCAATCCGTGCTCGTGACGTTTACATCCCAGGCCACATTGAACTCTGGGGGGTATTCGGAAACAGATGAAGGAACGTTCAGCTCTATGGTGTTCGCATCTATGGCGAACGCGGTGGCAAAGAGAAAAACCGTGAATATGAGGACCAAGGCCTTGCGCATATTAGTATTCGGCAATCAAAGAATAAAAACAGTGGCCATGGGTCGAAGATAAAAATCCGTCACTGCAAATAATACTATGCGCGCAAGGCCATGGCTGCTTCTGTTGCTCGTCATACTTGTCATCGCAGCTCTATACTACCACGGCGGCGAAAAAACCGCGAAGACACCTGTAAGATCCGAGATGCGCTCAGTCCAGGAGAAAAATGCAACGGTATTTATAGTAGACGAAAACGGGCGCCCGATCTCAGCAGAGGTAACGTACACGATAGGTGGAAAAACATACACGATACAGACAGATGGCGAAGCGAACATACCTGAAAACGCTGCATTCGCCACGATCTATGCAAAGGGTCGGATCCCTACAACGATAAGAGCAATAATCAACGGGAGAAAAGTAGTTGTCCCGCTGGACCCCACAAAGATGACGAAGACCATCATGTTCAAGGGCTGTAAAGAGGTCTTCGTAGCGCCAATTGGCGCACCGGTAGTGGATCGTTTTGACTGCAACGCTGAAATACGCCTGCCAGAGGGCATCTACCGGTTCGCAGCAGCAGATGCAAACGGATGCATAGTCGAAGAGGGCAATGTAACGCTGCGGGCAAACAAAGAAATCCATATAGACAAAAACACAAATGGATGCAAACAGGTGACAGTTCGCGTCAAAGATGCAGAGACGGGGGCTCCCGTTTCCGCATGGATCACGGTGAACGGCATAGCAAAACCCTGTGAGGATGGAAGCTGCTACGTTGGGACAATAGGGAGATGCACAGACGTCTACGCATGGAAAGACAGATACATGCGAGGGTACGACCACGTGTGCGAGGCGAACACAACGATCCTCCTAAACAAGGCAGTAGATGCAGAATTAGTTCACGTAACAACGGATGGAAACGAAATCGTGGTAACAGACAGAGATGGTGTAGTGATTTACGTAACCCACGGCAGCACTGCAGAGTTCATAGCGCCAGACAACAGCTACTACATCTTCGCAGAGCGCTGGCCCATAACCACACGAGTTCTGGCAACCGTTCCAGGAGACAGAAACGTACGGATTTCCGTAACGCCTGCACCTGCAAGAATCACGGTGAAAGCAGGGGAAACAGTCTACGTCAACGATGCTCCCGCGTGCAGAGGGCCAAAAACCTGCGAGTTGCCCGCACTCGTCACCCTGCGGATCGTGAACGAGAAAGGGCAAGAAAAGGTATTCGTAGCGCTGCCTGGAGAAGAAAGGATTATATAGGTGAAGCCCTTATAGTTGCGTGTCGTTCATAGGGGACGCAAGCCTCGCGCTGAAGCTCTTTGGCATCATATTTGTATTCTACTGGATTCAGTCGAACGTTGAGAACAAACTCCTGGCAGTCCTCATAATGACCGGTGTTCTTTACTACTTCCTGTTCTACGCACAGAGCCTATTTTGGCTCGTGATTGGCCTAGGACTGCTGCTCCTCTTCCCCGGACTGAACGCCGTGCAGGATATCTACTTCCAGTATGGGAGCGCTAGAGAGCTCAGTGCGAGAGAAGCAGCAGAATACGAGCAGATGGCAGCCGCAGCAGAACGACGCATAAACACACCATACGGGCCGAGGTGGGGTAGATGAGGGGCCAAGGGTTTGCCGGCTGGCTAGGGCTGTTCCTTGTACTTATACTTCTACCGTACATCCTGATTGGCTGGCGACCAGAATTCAAATACATCTTTATGCTTCTGATCACCCTTGGAATCTATAATTTCGTCCGTAACTTCTTCGGAGACAGCGTATTAACAGTAGGCATAACTGGAATATTCTTCTACCTCCTCGTCTGGAAGCACTTCTGGACATTCTCCGCAATATGGTGGATATACTCACTTATGGCCATGGGCATACTCTCCACCCTTGGCTGGACGTACATAACATTCGGAAACCTATTTAGAGGTGGAAGACGATAGTGTTATGAGGGAGAAGAATGGGCGCAATGAAACACGGCAAGGAGATCGGAGCGATAATAGTCATAGTGACGCTACTATACATATACTCAGCGGTGGCATCTGCATGGGCTGCAATGGCCGATGATCTCCGGCTAGCGCTCACAATGGTATTCTTCGTCTGGATCCTAAACTGGGCAAGAAAGAACCTGGGCTCTCCGCGCCTAGCGATTCTCTATGCGGTTGTCCTGGCATACATTGTCTTCTTCAAGCACCCTGAAGCTGTATGGCTCGTTCTGGGGATAATCATACTCGCGGTGGTCGGCCCGAAGTTCTTCGCGGGTCTGGATACGAGCGGGCCAAAGAAAGATCCACTCCTAGACGCTCTGAAGAACATGAAACCCACGATAACGATCCCAATAAGCCCGCCCCCTGGATACTACCCATACCCATACTACGGATACACACCCGGCACACAACAGAATGAAAAGAAGTAGGTGATTGCATGGAGCCTGTGGTAATAACGTTCCTTTACATACTTGCCATGTACGGCATGCTCCAGGGCGCAAACGGGCTCATCATCGTCCTAATCGCTGAAATCACAGCATTCTTTATGTCACGAGATTATTTCATACCATTTTTACTCAGCACGGGGGTCATATGGATAATGAAAGCGCTTGTTCCAGAACCGGCCACATGGGGTGCCCTGGGCCTTGCACTAGCCATGCTCACCATGGTAATAACCGGTGCCCTTGGAGAGCGGAAGAAGAAAGATGATGAGATCCCGCCGGAGATGCTCCCATACCTGCTCGCCATGTACGGTGGCGGGAACCCGCCGGGAGGCTATAGATAATGGGAATGGAAACTGCAATAGCAATCATTGTACTGCTCGTGCTGATACTCGTGGCAGTGGGTCAACCTTGGCTCGCGATCCTCTTAGCCTTTGGCGGCGCCCTAGCAATCGCGGGGGCCCCACCAAGCAGCCCAAAGCCAAAAAAAGAATGGGGTGACGTGCCCGTTCCCGAAGCAGGTGGATACCCTGGCTGGGACTTCTGGAAGGCGCAGATAGAGGGGGCTACTGAAACCGCCATGAAAGCGCTGAGGCTAGGAACCGGCATACAGTACGCGGCAGATGCCCTTGGCGACCTCCACAAGAAGACGCTGTGGGATGCTGACGTGCCCCTGACATGGGTTATGACACCCTGGGGGCCTATGCTCCTAAACAAGAAGGCGAATCTTGCGGAGCTCTATCAGCTGATGTCTGAAGCTGCGGCCATAGAGCAAAGAATAAAGGTATCCAAGGATCCCGAGGAAATAGAGGTGCTCCAGAGCAAGCTGGCTGAGATCAGAAAGAAAATAGAGAAGGTTTACGGGAAAGGAGAAAAAGCAGAGGGAGACTAAATCACTTCTTTGCTTTCTCATAAAGTCCTACCACAATGGTACGGTCTGTATCCAATATCTCCTGCAAAATCTTCTGAAGCGCAGAAAGGAGAGCACGCTGGTCCTTCAACTCCTTCTTCAGCTCCCTGAGCATCTCCTTTATCTCGGCTGCATCGTCAGACGTGAACCCCGCAGGTGTGGCTGAAGGAGACGTATGTGTGGCCGAAACTGTGGATGCTTCTGTCATGGGATTTGTAACGGGCGGGGGAGAAAGCGGTTTTGGCTCAGAATGTATGGGGGCAACGCTAGGAACGGGTTCCTTTGTGGCCTGGTCTTCGATGGGTGCAGATTGTGCTGGCTCTTCTGATTCTCCAGAGATCAGGCTGGAAACCACGTCAGCAGAGCCCGACGAAAGGTTGGAGAAAAGATCGTCATCGGATGAAGACTTTGGTGCCGTCTCAGACTGTGGAGAAGCAGAGGGGATAGATTGCTGTTCCGGAATAAGCTCATCGGCGGAAGACTGTGTAGAGGGCGTTGCTGGGGTGGGCTGACCGCCAAGAAGTTTTGCGATCACATCATCAGAAACACCCATGTCCGAGAGTGTCTCACGGATCTCATCATCAGAAAGACCCTGCTTCCGCATCTCGGCTATGGCGTTGGCAAGTTCCTCGTCAGAGGGCATGTTATTAAGAGGTCGCCCTCCTTTTAATAAGATGGACATTCTGCGGCTACCATATGGCCCGTGGAAACCACTGATAAGTGGTAAATACGAGATCTACGACATTTCGCTCTATCAGAATCCAGACCGCGATATATTCACGGTGGTCGTGGATAAGGACGACGAGGGCAATCCACGCGGTCTAGTAGTAATCATGTACCGCGCATTCCTCGTGGACGGAGACGTCCAGACCCTTATGAACGGTTTGAAAGAAAAGACGACTGCAATCATAAAGAAGAGGGGGGGCGACACGTATCGCTTTCTCCTTATCCAAGAGGGACCAAAATATATTGGTCTTCAAAAGTCTGAACTTGCTGACACGCTATCACGCTTGGGAAACGCGCTTTACGCTGATTCAACGCTGCTGAGAAAGGTGGCCGTCGCAATGGGCATCACAGTCACCCATATCCGCGATGTGCCAGCGCGCGTAGCCGCCCTCCTCCTTGCTGAACCAATCGTAATCCCGAACCTCATGGGATACCCCGGCGGCCTCACGTCCGCTGCGGAGTTCGCAAAGGTCCTGCCCGTAGGCAAAAACAAGAACGGAGAAGTGGAAAAGGAGAGCATCTTCGAATTTGCACGAACTGTCATTCTCGGCGAGCATGAAAAGGCAAGGAAGCGGATGCTTGCAATCATAGCAGAAAATGCCATGCTCACGGGAATCCCCACTATAATCATCACCCAGCACCCCGAAAGGTACGAGAAGATGAACGAACCAGCACCACATGAAGAAGTGGCCAAGATGGGTATAAGTCCAATAGGCTTTCCCACGGCTAGGTGGGCACTAGGCGACGACTTCCACATAGACCTAAACACAGTAAACGAAAGGGCACTTGCGGACACGCTAGGTGTGTCCTTTGAACTAAAATCGTTCCAGGAAATCATCAGAGCAATCCACGCAAAAGAGGGCGGGGCAGAGAAGATCGCGGAACTCATCACCCAAGAAGGCAAAATGAAATACCATTCCCTTCAAGCAATCAGGATTTGCACCCACGAGGAAGAAGCGTATGGAAAATACTATGGAAAGAACGATGTTACTCCGCTTCTAGAGGCTGGAGACATCGGACACGCCACAGTGATCCACGTCCCTGACGAGGCGCACGCGAAGACTGCAGTTCAATCCCTGTTAGCGGGACTTCAGAAGTTCTTGGAGAATAGGGGGAAGAGCAAGAAACTGCGCGCCATGCTCATTGTGGATAGCGGTGACAAAATCCTTCCCCGTGTAGATGCCCCAATTCAGAATGCCCTCGTGCAGACAATCATAGAATTAAAGGATTATGGAGTCGGATTTGCAGTAGATGCACCATCGGAAGCAGACATTGCAAAGACGATAGTGGATCTAGCAGAGGCCCACGTGAGAACGGTTTCAGATGAAGAAGTTGGAATAAGAATCGTCACAAAGAGGCCATACAGAGCAATACTCAGACCACTCGCTTCTAACATTACTTTATGATCCCTAAATCGCGGAGCTTTTTCTCAACGAGGTCTCCCACCTGCTTATACGTAACGAACTCAAGAGGGTTGATTGTCTCAACAATGTACTTAAGCTCCGCTACGTCTTCGGACGTCAAGGTGCGCTGCAGCTGCTGCTTGAGGTACTCCACGTCTTCCTGAATCTTCATGATGTCTTCTCGCATTCGGACAAGCCTATCCTCCATCTCTTGAAGCTTTGTGGGATCCACGCCGCCGTTACCAGAAGATTCACGGAGTTCGTTGATTTTCTTGTTAAGAGCAATGAGGTTACGGGCCAAGATGCGTTCGTTGCGCTTTATTTGGGTAAGTTGCTGAGCAACCACGCGTAGATTACTGTCCAAAGTCTTGACGTCATGAATGAGGCGCATCAGAACCTGGGAGTTTGCCGATCCCACACTACAAAGAGGGTGCATTTCTTAATATAGATAGCGTCAAACTGTTACCGATGCGTGGTGTAATAATTGACGTTGATCACGATCTCTCAAACCGCGAAGAGACTATAATCCGCCTCTTCTTGCGTACAGAAAACGGAACTATAACGCTCCGGGAGAAATATCACCCATATATCTACGTGCTTGGAGAGGATCTCAATGCGGCTGAGGACGTTCTAAAGAAGGCTGAAGGAGTAATCAGCGTTGAGCGTGTAAACAGATACGTTCGCTGGGAGGAACGAGAAGTTCTCCTCGTACGGGTCCAACATCAGAAGTACGTGCCAAAGATCAGGGAACTTCTGGAAAACAGGGATGTGGAGTGTAGAGAGCATGACATCCCCGCAGAGAGAAAGTACCTCTATGAGAGGGGAATAACACCCATGAGCACCGTGGAATTCGAGGAAGAAAGCGGCTGGATAAAGAGCATACAGCAAGCGATGGGAGACATACCTATCAAAATTGCAGCATTCGACCTGGAGATGTACGCAAAGGACAGGATGCCCGATCCCAAGAAAGACGAGATTATAATGGCATCATACGTAGATTCCGACGGAAATAAAGTGGTGATAACGACAAAAAAGATCGATGCTCCCTTTGTCAAAACCGTAGAAACAGAAGAGCGGCTAATATCCGAGCTAACGCGCCTAATTAAGGAAAACGACCCCGACATCATACTCACGTACAATGGAGACGCCTTCGATCTGCCGTATTTAAAGGAAAGGGCCCACGTACTTGGGCTAAAGATCCCATGGGGACGAGACGGTAGCGAACCCAGGATAAGAAGGGCAGGGGGAGGAAACACCACAGTGGAGATAACGGGAAGAGCACACGTGGATGTTTTCCAGATAATACAATTTATGGCTGCGGTAGGTGCCATCAACACGTTTAAGCTCGACCTGGAAAACGTGTACAAGACTGTCCTTGGCAGGGAAAAGGTAAAAATAGAGCATAGAGACATTGCAGACGTGTGGGCAAAGGGAGATTTGGTAAAATTAGCAACGTACAATCTCCAGGATTCAGAGGCATGCTACGAGCTGGGTTTGGAATTCTTGCCCCTCTATATGGAACTAGCACGCATCACGGCGTCCAACCTCTACAACGTCGTGCGCATGTCCACGTCCCAAATCGTGGAATGGAAGCTCATACTGGAAGCATACAGGGCAGGAAAAATAGTCCCAAGAAAGCCCAAGGAAGAAGAGGTGAGAGCAAGGCTCATGGAGAGCTACGAGGGAGCATTCGTCCGTGAGCCCATACCTGGACTCCACGAAAATATCGTCGTTCTAGATTTCCGCTCATTGTATCCTACAATCATCATATCACATAACGTAGATCCAGACACCGTCAACGCACCATACTGCACGAAGGAAGAGGCGCACGTAAGCCCGGTAGGCCACTACTTCTGCAAGGAGCCAAAGGGACTACTGCCGAGGATGCTAGAGGAGGTGCTAAACGAGCGCTTTAGACTAAAAGACGAGCTAAAAAAGATGGACAAAGCAGATTCGGAGTACAAGATCGTCTACGCGAAGCAACAGGCCCTGAAGATCATCGCAAACTCCGCGTACGGATATCTAGGCTTCGCAAGAGCGCGTTGGTACTCACGAGAGTGTGCAGAGGCTATAACAGCGTGGGCGAGAAAGTACATAAAGGATGTGATGAAATGGGCAGAAGAGAAGGGGTTCACGGTACTTTACGGAGATACAGACTCTGTGTTCCTTGTTCTACCGAAGGGCTGGGGCGTAGACAAAGCTCTAGAGTTTATGAGGGATGTAAATAAGCGCTTACCAAAACCCATGAGCCTGGAATTCGATGGATACTATGTGCGCGGCATCTTTCTGACGAAGAGAGGAGGAAAGAGGGCAGCAAAGAAGAAATACGCCCTCATAGATGAGAAAGGCAACCTTAAGATAACGGGTATGGAGTACGTCAGGCGAGACTGGGCGGAAATAGCAAAAGAGGTGCAGAAAAGAGTTCTCGAACTGGTCTTGGGAGAAGGAAAACCAGAGGAGGCAGTAAAATACGTGAGAAAAGTCATTGACGAGATAAGGTCGGGAAACGTGCCAAAGGAGAAGCTCATCATATACACTCAGATCCGCAGGGAACTAGACAGGTATGAAGCAAGGGGGCCGCACGTTGCTGCAGCAGAAAAGGCAATACGGAGAGGTGTGAAAATAGAACCCGGCATGATCATAGGCTACATCGTGACGAAGAGGGGCAAGAGCATATCAGACAAGGCGGAGCTGGCAGCATTCGTGGAGGATGGAAACTACGACCCGGAGTACTACATAAAAAACCAAGTATTGCCCGCCGTGATGCCAATACTTGAAGAACTGGGATACACGGAGCGAGACATAAGCAAGGGAAGCGCGCAGAAGACGCTGTTCGATTTTACCTAACCGACAAAGTAATATATATCATGAACGAGTATTAAGAGCATGGCAGACCGTGTAAAAGTCGGAACAGTTGGGTTGCTCGTGCTCTTGTTCATAGTTTTTACACCAACCGCGCACGCCACGGAACTCGGCGTAACCATAAAGACGCAGAACATCGTGCAGCTAACGGAGGCTAACAAATACATTGATCTGATTCCAAAGGATGCGGTATGGGTACGTTTGGAATACGCAGGAGTAAAGTACGAAAATGGACGGTTGGTACCAAAGAATAGCGAGTATGACCGACTCTTCTGGCAAGTATTGCATGATCTGAGACAGAGGGGCAAAAAAATATGGTTAGTATTTGGCGTGCCAGAGGGAACTACCAAGGATAACTACCAAAAAGCCATCGCCGCAGAGATGACACTTATCCCGGACCTACTACCAAGCGTGGACGTCATACAGGTAGGCAACGAGATGGACTGCCACGACTTCATAGGGTATAAACCAATACCTGGCTGCAACTGGAAGGATTACGACGGAGGAGCATACATCAAACGTGTCCTGTACTTCGTAGAGCAAGTGGGGGAAGAGGTACAGAGATACAACAACAGCAACTGGGATGGAAGGCACGTAGGGCTTGCGGTGAACCTCACTGGCTGGCCACTGATGAATGGAAGGTTCGCCAAAGAGGAAGAGTTCGTAAGACAGCTAAGCAACTATGTGGACACCGTTGGCCTTGATCTATACCCAAAAGACAACGGAGAGCTTATTCAATACACCACAAGGATCATCACAGAATTCAAAGAGAAGTTCCCGCACGTGTTCGTGGCGGAAACGGGAATGAGCGCCATGAAAAACCCGCCAAAATGTTCAGATATATTCACAGAGGAAGATCAAGCAAAATGGCTACCAGCAGCAATAGAAGCCGAGAAAAAGGCGAACCCCGAAGCGATAATAGTCTATATGCTCCAGGACATTCCCTCCGGCGGAACGGACTGTCACGCAGTCAGAGAAGCACACTTCGGGCTCGTTCGGGAAGACGGAACGAAAAAACCAGCGTACTTCGCAATCTTTGGCGGCTCAGCGCCGCATCAAAGCCTGAAAGATGCCTTAGAAAAGGAGCTCCACAAGTGGTATCCCGAGAAGAAAGAGGACACTTGGGAGCTGGACGTGACGAAGACCGTGCAGAAGGTGTATCCAGATGTGGTAAAAGCGAACCTTAGCGGGACGTACGAGATTCTGGACTACTGGAAGGTGAGTGCGGATACGTTCAGAACGCCAGAGGAGATCGTAAAGGGCTGGGAAGAGGGGTACGAGATAGCAAAGATATCCATAAACGCCGATGACTATCCCGGACTGCCAGAGGATGCTTACGGATGGTATTTCGTCAAGGTACCGGCAAAGCTGAGTGTGGAGAGGGCGCAGCAGCTGCCAGAAATAGAAATCGAGAGGGGCAACGGGCTAGCGAAGATCGTGCATGAGTTTGATGGAAATTACGTTTACATCCCGGTAATGATAAAGATCAGCGGTGCCCCGTGCCACCAATACAGGGATATAGATACGATGATCGCAGTATCTGTAAATGGCAATATCAGAGGCCAAACGTACGGAACACGGTTGGATCCGTCCAGCTGCAGCGTGCAGATCTTCGTAAACGTGGGAACCGTTGAGGAGATTGACGGTGGAAAGACGCTAACGCTGCAAGGAATCCTGATGCGGCCGAAGAATGGCCAGTGGATACCAGTGCTCAGGTCAGAAGAATCCCAAGTGCGGGTAAGCGTTTACAAGGACAGGGTACAGGTCGCATGGGAGAAAAAAGAAGAAGAGAAGGAAGAGGAAAAAACATCCGTGCAGGCCACAATAACCACACATGATTGCTACGAAAACGCGCCGGAAAGAATGAGACCGCTGGGTGTTGGCTGCGTGGAGTATGATGTGAACGTAACGCCAGACGACGCAGAATACAACTTTGTGGTGTACTCCGCCAGCGGGAAGATCATCAAAGAGGAGCAAGCAAGGGGAGATAGAACGTTTAAGATCACCTGGCCGCTGAACCCAACGATCCCAAACTACAAGGATCTCGTGGCGAGCTGTGCAGAGGTGTGGATCGATGGAAACACCGTGGCCAGCACGTGCAATGGATCCAAACAACCGGTAAACAAATGGAATGTGAAAATTGAGTCACCATACAAGTACACGTATGAGATCCACGGAAGTACATTGCATCTAACGATATACGTAAACTACACTGCCCGCAACAGCTGCTACGGCGTAAAAGCAGTAGTCGAACCTATGCGCTGCCCCAACTGCTACGAGGTGAAGATCATTGAAATCAAGCCCGCAAAGAACCAAATCTGTGCAGAAGTAATCAGGAACATCCCCACAGTCTCAGTGGATATACCCCTAAGCAATGCCACAAGCAACGTCTTGATAAAGATAACCAAGGCGGAAAGAGGTGGCACCATACCAATCTCACCAATCATATGTGTAAAGATAGAGGCAAAGAATACACGGATACAGCAAGAGCTGCGTAACTGTAAAATCAGCTGCACAGAGGAAGAAAAGAAGCGGATATTGGAGGGGATATCAGAGCTAAGGGAAGAAGCCCAGAAAAACGGCTGTAAAATACACATCCCCGAACCCGTATTCCCAAAGCAGCAGATAGAGAAGCAAAAGCCCCCTGAGAAACCAGTCCCCCTAAAGAACCCACCAGAACCACAAAAACCGAAAACACCCACGCCACAACCAAAGCCGCACGTACCGCCGCTCATACAGCCAATAGCGCAGATATGGAACAACATCACACGGTGGCTCGCAATACTCCCAAGAATGTGGTGATCGTGTGCGAAGACTGTGGACGAGCCTGTTAGCGCTGGTAGTAATGACAACGCTGGCCAGTGCCGTGCCCGAGCGGATACACGTGAGCAGCCCACTCCCCGTGGAATACAACGTGGTAAATGGAGCGATAATGCTACACATAGATACCAACTACGTGGTACCAAACACAAAGTATAGCGTAACCGCAGAGATAGAGAAGAACACAGGGTGCAAAGGCTGCTACAACGTATATCTGGTCCTACACACCCCTGCAACACCTGGATACGCGTGGAACCCCCGAAAACTGGCGCCGATACTAGCTGTAATACACCCAGATGCAACGGAAAAGAATGTAAACATTCGCGTGATCCCTTTGGGAAATCTAAAAAACGCAGAGAGCGCAGCGGAAAGCGCGGCAAGATGTGGAGCACTTAGGGCAGAGGCTACAAAGATGTATGCAGAGATCGAGATGTGTAAAATTGCTGGTTGTGATGAGAACGAGGTGCAGCAAATACGAGAGGAGTGGAACAAGATACGAACGAATAATATCAAGCAGAGATGCGGAATTGCCCTTCCACTGCCACCCACAGAAGCAGTTGCGTCAGAGATCAACGTGTCAGAAATTATGGGAAGATACATAACGCAGGATGCGAGCATACTGACAGTAAAGCGAGAGGAAAATGTCTTACACATAGAAACACTCCAAAAAGGCCGTATTTTGGGCATTATTCCCGTGTCTATTCAAACAACGATAGAAATAACGGGCACCCGCGTATCAATCCGGCAACCGTGGTGGTATAGCATCCTGCACTGGATCATCTGGTAAATACTTTCTAAGCTCCTCTGGTGACCTCACCACTATTGCCTGCTCCCGTGCCAGCCAGAACGGATCTCTCTTTGGGTTCCCAACAACGATCGCAGGAATCCCATCGCCGAACTCCCTCTGTATTATCTCTGCCTTGATCCGAGCGGTAAACGGGTACGGGTGTGCCTCATCAAGACCCACGTATTCCAAGGGCAGATCCAGGCGCTGAACAAGGTACTTCAAAATGATGGATGGAGATGCAGAAAGAAGAACTACGTGATATCCCCTCCCCAAAAGAGACCGCAAAAATGCGATTGAAACGTCAGGAACATTCGCAGAATACGCCACTTCCCTAGCCAACCGCTCCGCAACCTCTGGTGGCCAGGATTCCACGAGATCCAGATACCTGTCTGTCGTGCCGCCCTGCAGATACGTATACACGGGGATGAGAAAAGAAAAAGGATACAGCAAGGCAATGTGCGCACTCTTTAAAGTGTACAAAATGAACCTGAAAAGATTACGTATTTTTGTTGGGCGCTCCGATCCAAACACCATTCTACGAGCTAGAGAAACGCCAAGATTGCCATCCACGATGGTTCCATCTACGTCCACAAAAGCATACTTCTTCATGGGTTCCCCTCAGAACAGGGTCTGCTGCACGCCACCCAAACGGTAAAAGTGCACGGAACGAAGGACCTCCATAACTGTGTCCACAAAACTTTTAACAGAATTGGGGTGCGTCACGTGGTCCAGCACCCATTTCTCAGTAAGATCATACCTTCCAAAACGCTCGTTTAGACGCTTCCAGGGAATCCCTTTCAGCTCTTTGGCAATATTCGGGTCGTAAGGAAGCGCTCCTCGAAGCATAAGCACAGAAATTGCTGGATAACCAAGATACCCCTTGTACCTAGATCCATTGTCATCAGACTCCACGTGGCGGTTATCGGGGCGGACAATCACATGGTAATAGCGCGTACCATCTGATGAAACAACAGAATAATCGCCTTCAGATATCTGGCGCACTCTGCCATCTGCAATCGCACCCAACGCTTCATACACCTTTATACGTGGGGGAAGCCGCCACACGCTATCGGATGACGATCTCATACGATTTGTCCTCCGGATTCGTCCTGATAACATAGTCCAAGTACGTTGGTTTATAGACTACCAGCGCATCGGGCAGCACACGCACATAGCCCTTTGCACAAGCATCACAGCGAGGATCCTGTACGAAGCGAATGTGTGGAACGACTTTCTCAGTAGATATTTGAATGCCCGTGCTTTTCATATACTCGGACACATAACTGCGAACTACCCCCACAGTGATGTTCTCGTCCGTAAAGAAACGTCCCACGTCCGTAGAAGCAGACACATTGACGGGCAACTTCACCATTGTGCGAGAAATACGGTCCACAGGGTCTGGCACGGGAATGAAGAGCTGGAAGATTGCGATACCTATAAAGGAAAGGATAATTGCGTGTTTTATGCCTGCAGAAACACTACCTTCGCCTGCAACACCCGCAAGAATTCCCGCAAAGACTGCCTCTATAATGGCCATGTTGAAAAAGATGGCGTTCAGAACGTCCTCTGGAATTGCAGAAGTACTCGTAGTGCTAGTGCTAAAGAGACTACCAGAGCTTCCGAAGGACGGGAGAGTCGGTAGCTCTGGTAGCAAAACGTTAACAAGAATAACAGTGATCAAAAGGAAGATGATATAAACCGCGTACAGCGTGCTTATGAAACCGCTGAACTTCGTCTTCCTCTCCTCGCGAAGGCTGTGGATGTGTCCCGCATCCTCTGCCATGGTATCTAGGATATCTGCAATTCCGCCCCCAGCACGGTACGCTTCCAAAATAAGCTGAACAGAGGACTGAATCATCTTGCTCTTAGTTCTCTTGGCAAAGCGGGTTAGTGCATCCTCAAAGGGGATGCCCCACGATACGTAGGTGGCCAGTTTGTTCACATCCTCTGAAAGCGGACCATAGTTAATCTTAGAAACGTTCAATACAGCCTGAGGAAGTGGAAGACCTGCACGAACACCGTCTGCAAGATCCTTCAGAAATTGAGGAAAATAATACTCCTTTGCGGTAATCGTTACGTAACGGTAGTACACATATCCGCCGACAGGAATGAGGAAAAGTGCCAAAGCGAAGAACGCGAACGTGTAGAAATACGGGGTCCCGGAATAAAAGTGCTGAGCGTATCCTATAATACCTACAGCGGCAAGAAATGATATTGCAAAGATTATGGCAAAATCATTAATAGCGACACGGCGTTTGAGGAGCTTTATCCTGAATGCCATCATATGACCTCCTTTGGTTTCTGGCTCTCAGCTACCGCCACGAAACCAACTCCTAGCACAGGCAAGATCAAGTAGACGATCAGAAAGAGAAAAGATTTAGCATCAATTCCCATAACTGTGCCACCCATCATACTCATGAAAACGATCATGATGACACCTACAATGGGGGCCAGGATGAAGAGCACCATAAAAATCTCAGTAACTATGTTAAGGGCCTCCATCGCCCGTTTTTCCTCTTCTTCGTGCATTGCAACGTATGCCTTTGCGCGCTCAGACAGATATGCCCTAAGATCCCCACCACTTCGAAGAGTAGAAACTAAACCCCAAAGTAATTCGGCCCACACCCTGGAGGGTGAATAGCGCGCAGCATCCGAGATTGCAGTGTAAATATCCTTGCCAAAGAGTTCCACGTCCCGTATGATGTAGTCACATTCCTTCGAAATCTCCCCATAGTCCTGGAACTTCGTGAGGGCCCGGAAAATGGCAATAACGGGAATACCAGTCCCTGCAAGGGTTGCCATGTGAGTAGTGGCATACGTAATCCTTGCATCTATGTCCTGGCGCCTCTGACTTATCAGATATCCAGGATACCCAATCATACCAATCGCAACAAGAGCCGAAATAGACACACTTACAAAGAAAGCAAGCACTACTGAAACGCCCACTGAGTACCCGTAAATCCGATATAGTAGGAAGAACGCAGAACTAAAAGACGTAACAAATGCTAGAATCGTCAAGAGAAGGATTGCAGAGACGTACTCCTCTACAGAGTAAGGAAGTCGGGCAACCTTTAGTCTGTCTGCGAGGCGCTGCATTCGAGGGCGATACTTGTGAACGTAGGCGCCAAAATACCTATACGCCAGCGTCGTTATTGGCTTCAGCATAGCCCAACTCCTCCAAAAGTGCCTCGGGATCTTTGTAGTAACGTGCTATGATCTTCCCAACATCCCTATAGTACCGAACGTTATGATCGTGCATCCATTTCAGCACAAAGGCTCTACGACGAAGTTCGCCCCAAACGCTATCGGCAGAGGCGCCCCTAAACTGAATGACCTTTTCAAGGACATAACTCTTGTCTGACTTGAACTCGAACTTATCTTCCGCAGGCACCCACCGTCCCAAAAGGTTTGTCACGGGGCGTGACTTCTGTAGATCAACAGTAATGATCTCATGAATCTCCTTCAAGCGGCGTACCTCCACACCACGAATCCTCGCGTGTCCCATGAACAGAACGATGTCCAACGCATGAAGCAAGGATGCTGGAAGAGATATCGGAGGCGTTGTAAGACGATCTGCGAGCGTATCCATATCTTCTGCGTGAATGGTGGCCAAACCAGGGTGTCCTGTTGCCATACCCTGGAATAACACGTACGCCTCTTTACCGCGAACCTCACCCACAACAATATAATCAGGGCGTTCACGAAGGGCAGCCTTGAGAAGATCAAACATCGTCACAGCACCGGAGCCCATATCCCCACCTTCTCGGGCAATCTTCTGGACCCAGTGCTCATGGGGTAGCCGCAGTTCTGGCGTATCCTCTATTGAAACGATCTTTGCCTCGGGGGGGATAAATAGAGATAGAGCGTTTAGCAAGGTTGTCTTACCAGTAGCAGTTCCACCAGAGATGAGTATGGACTGACGGTGCTCAATAGCCAGCCAAAGGTATGCTGCGAAGAGCGGCGGGATAGTTCCGTAGTGTATGAGATCGGTGATTGTGAGTGGATCCTTCGTGAACTTGCGGATCGTAAACGTGCTGCCACGTGTAGATATGTCGTTGGTGATCGCGTACGTTGCCTGCACACGGGATCCATCTGGCAGCGCGCCCTCGAGCAGTGGATTCGCTACGGAGACGTGGCGGCCACACATCTGTGCGAGCTTTACGATGAAACGGTTTAGATCCTCGGCAGATTCAAAAAGCACGTTCGTCTTCATAGATCCATAGCGGCGATGGTACACATATATCGGCATTCTGGGCCCTATGCACGAAATATCTTCAAGATTCGGGTCTTGCATAAGCGGTTCTATGCGCTCTAGGCCCACGAAGTCCCGAACTATGTAATACGCCAACTTCTGCCGCTGAGTGGGTGTTAGATCAAAACCGTAATCGTCAACAACCTCGTCGAACTTCTTGCGCATGTACTCCTTCGGATCACCGTGTTTCGATATGTCGTATGCACTTACGTCTATCAGGTCAATGATCAGACTACGAATTCTGTCCAGCAAGTCCTTCTCCTCACGAGTAAGCGGGGGTTCCTCCAATTCGTAAAATAGAGAACTCTCATCATCTTTCCAATATATGTGCGCACTAGCATGGGGCGGAATTAGGGGGTACCTCTCGTCCACGGAGCGGAAGTCGGGCGGCGTCCATTCCGTTGGTACTTCAGATCGCAAATCTTCCGGAAGCACGTGGAGTGCGACGGGAGTGTTGGACACCATAAGATCCTGTGCTCCGCCAGCGGTCTGATTGCTACTGAGCTCCTTGGAAAGATCATCAACAGTAAGTTCATCCATCACCATAATGGGCTGAACATCCGCAGGTGTGTTCTCCAGAACAGGGGTTGAAGAACGTTGTGGCAACGGCTCAACAGGAACCAATTCAGAGGGAAGAAGGAGATTCTCGCCAGCATCGTCTGCTGGAGCAGCGTCCACAGGGGTTGAAGCTACAGGAAGTGTATCTACGGAAACTAAATCAGAAGGTGGCTCTAGGGAGTCTGAAACGCTATCAAAAGCGGGGTACCTTGAGGCGATACGGGACGCCTTCCTCAACAGCCGTCTTGCGGCACGAAGCATTCGGGGATCCACAGTAAAAAAATGCATATGTGTTTTATAACGATAGATGGAAATAATTCTCTGTGCGTGAGGCAAAAGCAATAGGAGTAATTCCCGATGGTAACAGACGCTACGCGCGGGCGCATGGCCTCTCGCCAAGAGAAGGGTACTTAAAGGGCGTTGAGACTGTACGGCGATTCTTGGAATATGTAAAAAACAAAACAGAAACGAAACACGTC
The DNA here is from genome assembly GCA_964451455.1 of uncultured archaeon. Lineage (GTDB taxonomy): Archaea > Iainarchaeota > Iainarchaeia > JAADDC01 > JAADDC01 > SZUA-1452. The sequence continues at coordinate 1,631 of CAYVHT010000006.1, read as the reverse complement.
TACATATACACGCTTTCGCTGGAGAACGTGTTGCGTAGATCAAAACGGGAACTCTCGTTCTTGTTTGGCATATTCAGGAGGGAGGCCAAGGAGATCCTGCAAGGAAACAAGTACGATGCCAAGATTAGGTTCATAGGACGTCGCAACGTTCTTCCAGAAGACCTACAGAGACTCATGCGCAAGATCGAGGAAGAGACAAAGATGAACAAGGAACTCGAGGTCATTCTGGCAGTAGGCTATACAGGCCTCGCAGAGGTCGTGGACATGGCCAAGAACGTAGCAAGAAAGGTCTGCGCGGGAGAGCTCAGAGCAGAAGAAATTGATGAGAACGTAATTTATGCCAACCTATATGCGCCAGACGTTCCTCCTCCCGACTTCATTCTCCGCACATCCGGAGAACAAAGGACAAGTGGATTTTTGCCCATCCAGGGAGTCTACTCCGAGCTCATATTCTATCCAAAGTACTGGCCGGAGCTAACAGAGGAAGACTTTGAGGCTATCTATGCAGAATATAGGAGAAGGGAGAGACGATTTGGGAAATAAGCCCAAGATAACGAACATTTAAAAGGAACGACGGATCGTCCATATCCCCTGCGCGCGAAAGCTCTCCCTCAAACCCCTTCTCCCGCAACACGCGCACCAAACGCTCCGAATTAACAACGTTTAACCAGCGACGTAGCATATAATGTGCAAAAAGGCGTGGAGCTGCCCAGGTTCTGTGCCAGCGTTGATAACTCCCCAGATCGCTGCGAAGAATGGCGTCGGCAAGGTGCGCTGCAGCGAGTAGTCCGTACGATATGCCTCCACCAGTAGTTGCCTTCACGTGTGCTGCGGCGTCGCCAACAAGAGCACAGTTTTTCCGAACGACGCGTAAAAGTGGTGGTGACACGACAATCGGTCGAACGCCGCGCAAAGCGAAGGAATCATAACCCAAACGGGCAGCAAATGTCCGCAGACGTTGCAAAATTGTAGGTGCGTAATTAGGATGAATGGCCAGACCGATCTCCGCCTCATCCTCTGCCCGGGGAATCACCCATGCGAAGAAACCAGGTGCAAGGTCAGAATCAAGAAAGATATCCACGTAACGATCAAAAACGCCGCGCACGTAAGCAATCGTTCCAGGAATCGTACGCACTGTCAAACCGAAGCAAGCCTGGCGAACGAAAGAACCAGCACCGTCCGCCCCCACTACAATATCGCTTTCTGGAACGCGACCAATGCGCTTTCCAAGAAAAACGTTTGCACCGGAGGACAATGCAAGATCATAAAGGTGCCCATCCAGCTCAGCCCGATCAAAGACGTATGCCACATTTTTCCGGCCCACAAATAACGCTTCGTCGCCCGCATGAATCCTCGCGCCATCAATAGAAAATCGGGCGAGCCGCCTTAGCCCAAAACGCTCTACAGTTTCAGCACTGAGCAACCCACTACAGACCTTGTTGCCCACACGGGCAGACTGCTCGAATACATCAACAGGCACGCCTTCAGAAGCTAGACGGTTCGCCAAGAAAAGACCTGCTGGGCCTGCACCCACAACGGACACGCGCACGAAAGAAAAAGGTGGGAGAAAAATAAAACCATCACGTGCATGTGATAGGCTGGTCGGTGGATACTGCTATGCCACTGGGACC
>CAYVHT010000005.1:0-39739 GCA_964451455.1 uncultured archaeon | reverse complement strand
AACCGAGAATCATCGTCACCCTGGGCCGCCACGCGTGGAAGTGGGTGTGCGAGCATTTCGGCGTTCCGTACGAGGGCATATCTAAGGCGCACGGGAAGATATATAGAACAAACACGCTACTCTATGGCACGATAACAGTCATGCCCATGTACCACCCCGCGGCAGCCATTTACAACAAAGAACTACTTCCGGTGCTGAGAGAAGACTTCAAGCGGCTCGGCAAATTTATCTCGGAAAACCAACGGGAAATAGTAGAGACACAAAAGCTTTGGGAAGGGGGCAGCAGAGAAAATTAAACAGTGCAGGAGCAAAGCAAAGATCCAAACGGCCAGTTTCTCTGGCCGGTTGCCACCGGCATTCAATAACGCTCAACTATGTGCGCGAAGCACGAAAAACAGTAAGTAACAGTAATAGTGGTGCGTGGGGCTGAAGAGCCCCACCTGCGGTTCCGCACGCCGGGGCTGGGATTCGAACCCAGGCGGGGTTTCCCCCACCGGTTCTCCAGACCGGCGCCTTAACCTCTCGGCCACCCCGGCACCCAATGCGCGCCTATTGTACGTGCGACCGACAGTGCCGCACCTCGGAATAGCCAACCGATGTGGCGGTTGTCGTCCACCACGCTCTAGCACCAAAAAGGTGGGAAATAACACTTTTAAAACTGCGAGGGCACGGCTCAGAAGGTCTTCAAATACGCGTTGCCCTTACGCGCATAATCCAAAAGCAAAGAGTAAACGGACTCGGAACCGTGAACCGTGGGGACTTCCACGTCCATCAGACGAGGAACAACGCGATCAAGGATTCGCTTGCGGACATCCGAATAAACGTCACCGCGGATCGCCCGCTTTGCTTCCAGCTCATGAAGACCAGGAACAATGGCACGGTCAGCAGCACGGGCAAAATTAATGAGCATGCGCTGGACACGTGGATCTGAGGGAATCTTGAAAACGTGCAATGGGACGGGCTTGACTACCCTGCGGAGTACGCTGCGGTAATTACCCTCCTCGTCCCGCTCTACAACAACGTCGTCCACAGCGGCGGGAACAAAAATGTACTCCCCGTGCTTCGAATCTCGAAGCAGGGAGTATCTGAGCCCGAAATGCTTCCCCATCCAGTCAAAAACTGCCTGAAAATTATCCGCAGGGGAGCCCCCCGAATAACTGGCGTGGGCTGCAATGTAAATAGGGCGACCATCCTTCACGGCATGCTTGAGCGACGCGAGGTATGCTGCCGCAGTAATCACACTCCCAGAGACGTGAAAAAGGTGTGTCGGTTCAAAAGAAAAAGCCGCATCATACTTGTTGCGTAGAGCGCTCCATTCCAGTAAACGGCTGGCATCGCCGAGTTTCGCCCCCGCACGCAAAGCAGAGTCCAAGGAAATGTCGTAGGCGTCAACCTTGGCGCCGACGGACTCCAAAAGCTGGCGGAAATGATCCGAAGTTGTGTGAGTGTGAAGAATACGCATGCCCGGGCGAATATTCATCATACTTGCGAGGCGACGAAAACCATCCTCCGTCGGTTCCACGGCAAAGCGCTTCTCACCCCACACACTCTTTGGATCAGCACGCTTACGTGCAAGAATGTGATTATATACGTGGTAGTTTACGATCTCCTCTGGCTCGAACACGTCATTCCCCCATATACTCTACGATTACTCGCCTCTGCGCCCTGGGCCCGTCGTTCTCAACGAACATAATCCTTTGCCAAGCACCGAGAAGCATCTTACCGTCCCGCACAGGAATCATAACGTATGGTGGAAACGCCACAGAGCGAAGATGTGCGTGTGCATTGTTGTCAATGCGATTGTGGTGATAGTCTTCGTCGGAGGGGGCAAGGAGACGGAAAAGATTCAGGATATCCCTCTCCAACCCCGCTTCTGCCTCGTTGACAACAATGGACGCAGTAGCATGCGGAGCAAAGAGAAGTACAATCCCGTTGCTCACGCCCCAGCGGTTAAGAATAGCACGAATATCCCCTGTGATATCCACTATCTGTTCAGACCGCTTCGTTGCAAAGACAACCTCCTCAAATAGCACCCGCATGTAGTAAAAACACGACCTGATTTTTAATTATTCATGAGGCTCTTCGTGGGCGTCCCCCTGCCCGAAGACATCAGAAAAACACTCTGGGAATACTGGCAGCAGATACAGCGGCAGGCAAGGTTAGACGACTACGTGAAGCCTGTGGAGCCAGAAAACTACCACATCACCCTCAAATTCATCGGTGAAGTTCCAGAGCAAAGAGCGATGCGGATACAACGAGCACTAGAAAAGATACAGATTGCGGAACCGTTCGAGATAACAGTCAGGGGGATTGGAGGATTTCCAACGGCTGCAAGCGCAAAGGTCATCTGGGCAGGGGTGCAGAACGGATTCCAGGAATTAGTAGCGCTGAGCGAGCACATCGACACGGCCCTGTCGTATGAAGGCGTGCCAAGGGAGCGAAGAGCCTTCCACCCGCACGTGACACTGGCACGGGTGAAGAGGGGGACAGCAGACGTTGCGAGCATAGCGAGAGTGCTAAAACCGTTTGGAACGTTCAAATACAACGGTTTTGTGCTGTACAAATCAACGCTGACTCCAGAAGGGCCCATATACGAAAGATTACGCGAGTATGGGGTGAGCGAATGAAACTTACATTCCTCGGAACAGGTGGGGGCCGCTTTGTCATGGCCAAACAGATGAGAAGAACTGCAGGCTTTGTAGTAAAAACAAAGGAGTCCTTGTTACATGTAGACCCCGGCCCAGGCGGGCTCGTGTATCTAAACAAACTGAGGATAAAACCGAGGCGGCCAGATGCAATATTGGTCAGCCACGCACACCTTGACCACAGCCACGACACCGCACCGCTTATAGAACTCATGACAGATGGGGGGCGAATGGAGCGGGGAACCGTACTAGCGTCGGAAAGCGTGATAAACGGGATTGATGGCTTCATTCCTGCGTTTGGCGACTATCACAAGAATATGGTGGAAAGGGTACTTGTGTCTCGCCCCGGCAAGAAATACGTGGTGAGAGACCTCGAAATAACGGCAACGCCGACCTGGCACGACGATCCCACAGGAACAGGGTTCATCTTAGACGACGGAGAGACAAGGCTAGCATACCTGTCAGACACAGGATATACGGAAGAACTAGGAGATCTTCTAGAGACAATCGAACCCAACGCAATCATTTTTAACCTCATATTCGACGGTGAAGAAAGAACATCCCATACAAACCTAGACACTGTCAGATCAGTAATCCAACGCGTAAAGCCACAGGTAATCCTGCTTCAACACTTCGGAGCGAGGATCACAATGCGCAGAATGGAAGGAGTGCTTGCAAAAAATATAGAGAGAGAAACAGGCATAGAGACAATTGCTCTTCGGGATGGAGACGTGGTAACGCTGCCATGGTCCGAAGAAAAGGCAAGAAAAATCGATGAATTCATTTGAAAATAAGCCGAGCAAGCTCCGCGACAGCAGAATTGTGCTTGCCAAAGAACTCTGTGGCAGCATCGCCCTCCAAATCCCTGGAAAGATCTGCATTATAGAGAAGCTCCAAGGCCGCCCAACGGCCCCGCTTCGGCACAAATACACGGGGAATCACGACGAACTGTGGCCCATTATAGTTGACAACAAGCAGGTGATATCCAACATGTGGCACGTGGCCCCTCTCAAGCATGGCCACCCTCTCATGATGAAGCACGTTCCGCATCCTGCCGAATTTCGCCCTCAGCTTGCTAATCGCTCGTTTGAACTCATGGAAGTCCGACACAACAAGACCCGACATGTGTGCCCCGCCATAGCGAACATAAAACTTCTTGAAACGAAGTTTATCCGTAAAGACATCGGTAAGCGGGTCAAAGGTGGGTAAACGGTCAACCTGTTCCGTAAAATCGTCGGGAACATGCCAGGGGTCCGGAAGCACATGAACGGCAAAGTGGGGAACAGACTGGCCCGCCACCCAACCAACGTTAGCAACAAGCCAATACTTTCCACCCAGGCGCTCCGAGACGTTACGAAGGGCCTCAAAGAACGCATCCCCCACGGAAGAACCCACACGAGATAAATCAGAAAAATGCGCACGGGGGACAATGAGCAGATGGCCCGGCACGTATGGATACCTCGCCTTCAGCACCAAAACGTCAGGAGAAACTGCCCCGAGAACCTCCTTGCCTTCTGATATCTCAGCACAGATGGAGCAATTCCCCGACGCATCATCACCACGAGGAGCGTGGAAAACGCGGCCAGGAAACTCAACGAAGATCTGTTCAAGCATGTAAAAAGGTGGAAGAAAGTGTTTAAGAGCGCTTCAGAAAGCCGTATGCCTCTTTGTATATCGGATGCTCAACGATTTCATCAACGTGCTTGCGGAACTCTGCGACGCGCAGGGCCTGTTTCTTCTCAAACTCCATCCAGCGCTTCTCTTCATCTGTGTCCTGGATGCGATGTGCCTTCAGCAACATATCTCGGTATTTATCCGCGTAGACGTTGAAGGTACAGAAGGGATATACTCCCTCAGGCATGCCATAATGGATACTGCAGCGCTGAACACGGTTGAAGTCGTAGTTGTAGTAGTCCATGAAGTGCATCATGCCGAGGAAGAGTGCTCCATCGTGGAAGGCTCCAAGAGCATCATAAGAGCCCTCCGTAATTGCTTTGCCAACTATTTCCTTGAGGGAATGGCCGTTGGGCAGCCGATCCTTCTTTATGAAATCATCCAGGCGCTCAACGGCAATCTGTTTTGGATCCTTGCCCTGCACCTTTGCAACCGCTACCTTCACACCGTAGTAGAATTTCTTTAGCCAACTCTTGTAGAGCTCCCTTACCTCCTGCAGGAAGCCGTCCACGTCGATGAACTCCGTGATTGGGCGCAGCTTTTCCCCGTCCACAAAGGCGTAAGTAGCAATACCGCACTTTTCATTGTTGTAGAAGTGAACGAAGTGCTTCTGGCCGGAAATCAGGTCTGCCAAATACTGAACAGAAGGAATTGGGAACCACATATTTATATCGCCGAGACCCAGTTCGCTGAGAACCTCCACAACGTCTGCCTGAGTCACCCGTAGTTCCTTCCGTCTCTCCTCGTCAAGCTTATCAAGAATAGATAACGGCTGGAAGTTCACCCCCTTTATGCCCCAACGGTAGTTATGAATAGCGAAACGGACGACATCTGGCATTTGGTCCAGAGTCTGGCCGGTAACAGTCGGGACAAGGACTACGCTGCGTAGGCCGCCGTCGTAATAGTCGCGAAGGGCGAAAGGCATCTCGTAATGGTTCTTGAAGTTTGTTTTTGGATCAACGCCATCGAAGGACGTGTATATCGTGTTGAGGCCAGCGTTCACATACTCCTTGATGCGCTGCGGAGCGTTCTTCGGGTCTTCGTAGTATTCGATGCCAAAGATCACGGAGTTTGTATTCAGCTGGATGTGTGGGGCTCCTCTCTTCTTTGCAAGGCGGATCATCTCTGCAAGATCATCGCGCAAGGATGGTTCGCCACCGGTAATCTGGACAGGAGGCATATAGCCGTTGACCTCGATCGCTCTGTCGTATATGGCCTCAATCTCGTCCATGGTTGGACGGTAAACGTAGCCAGCAATGGCAGAGTAGAAGAAACAGTACCAACAGCGAAGATTGCACATATTTGTTGCGATAACGTTCAGAAGTGCAGTGCTGTTTTTGTGTTGGGTGCATAGACCGCAGGAAAGCCCGAATCCTTCGAACTTACGCACAGGTTCAGGGATGTCCGCTATTAGGTCCGCCCGATATTTCATGATCCGATCCCAGTATTCCTTCGTCCCCACACGCGCAACAGTGCCGTTCTCCTTCTCCAGATACACTATACCAGTATCCTCGTCAAGAACGTACCTTGCAGGTACTGGAACAATAACGTGATTCTCGAGGTACTTCTTATCGTCAACGGAAACCGTTCGTTCAAGCTCCACTCTACTCATGTAACCAAAATCGTTGAAAAACGTATTAATACTTGTTGTTTGACGAATGTCGTTGCACACCAAGGACGTTCAACGTTGCGATTGGTATGATCGTTCAAGGAACGCACCAAATAGGCTCAACTACGCTTAGCAGGTCATCAGAAGGGTGCATAATTGAGGATCGCAGATCCTTAGTTAGCTTCGTGCCCCCAAAGAAGTTGGTGATGGACCCGCCGGGATTTGAACCCGGGGCCTCCCGCATGCCAAGCGGGCGCTCTGCCGGACTGAGCTACGGGCCCAACAGTTCGCAAAGCGAGTGACAGGTAAAATCAGAGGGGGAGCGTTTTAAACCGTTAGCGTCAACGCTGCATAAATTTTACAAAGAATTTTTCAAGAGAAGATAGGTGAAGCAATAGAATTCTCGAGGATCAACAAAATTTGCACAGAATATATATGGAATTCGCGATTTTTATAACCCTGCCGTGATTACATATAAACCACTGCTGAGTAGTATAATTGCCCGCGGACGCGGGCCGGGGCGGAAACATGTGGGGGGTACAACCTCGGATGAATTTGGATTCGCCCCCTGCACTGCTAATAGGTGGCGGACTATTTTTCTTGATGGGCCACGACCCACGGGGGTGGTTGTTGATCGCACTGGGCACGATTATGGCAATGGATGCGTATAAGTGGGCTGCGCAAAACTGCAGCAGGAATAACTAGCACATTCACTCCTTCTTTCTTCGAATTAACAATGTTAACCGTTTAAACCCTGGCACACATAATTATAACATGCGAGTCGCAATAACAGCTGCGGGAGCAGGACTCAACGCAGCCTTCGTTCCCGTCTTCGGAAGGAGTCCATACTTTGTAATAGTGGATATAGACGGCGGTAGCATTAGAGAAGTCAAGAGCATTCCAAATCCTGCTGCGCAGGCGGTACGCTCCGCGGGGATTATGGCTGCACAGGCACTCATTGGAGAGGGCGTGAACGCTGTAATATCTGGATCCGTGGGGCCCAACGCCCATATGGTCCTCTCCCAGGCTGGAATCGCCATGTACACGTGCGGAGGAGCAACGGTTCGGGATGCTGCCGAGGCGCTAGCCCAGAACAGATGCACGCCAATATCCGCTCCTGCTGGCTATGGGCCAGGCAGAGGATTCGGCCGAGGGGCCGGATGGGGACGAGGTAGAGGATGGGGCCGCGGAGGCGGCTGGGGGCGAGGACCATGGTAGATCTGGAGCATGGAGAGCAAGCAGCGAAGAACGCGACCCTATTGGTTGCAGGGTTAGCACTCTCCAAGGGAATTATAGGATGGATGACCAACTCTGCAGCGCTGTTGGCAGACGCGTTGCACTCAACAGTAGATGTTCTAACAACGTTAGGCACGTGGATCGGCCTAAAGATAGCCAAAAGACCAGCAGATGCGCGATTCCCGTACGGCTATTACAGGGCAGAGTCCCTCGTTGCATTTCTCGTGGCAGCGGTGGTCATATTCGGAGCCGTGGAGCTATTCCTGGACGGTGTTCACAGAATACAGCACCCCGAGACAGTAAAAGATGCTTGGCTCGCCGCAGGCATGGCAATAATCGCATCCATCACGTCGTACTACATCTCCAAGATGGAAGGAGAGGCAGCAGATGTGGCAAACTCCCAAGCGCTCAAGGCAGTATCCATAGAAGCCATGGCTGATACATTATCATCCCTCGTAGTGTTCCTGGCAATCGTCGCAGGCGCGTACCTCGGCATACCGTGGGCAGAAGGCGTTGGCGCCGTACTCGTGGCTGCATGGGTCTTCAAGATTGGTGTAGAAACTGCTTGGAACGCGATACTGTCGCTCATGGACGTGGCGCCAGAAGAGACCCGAAAGGAAGTGGAAGAGATCCTGGAACATGCAGACAAAATCTCCGGGTTTAAGGATCTGCGGCTAAGGAAATCTGGACCTATGGTCTTCGGGGAAGTAACCGTCACGATCCCTGCGAACGTTCCCGTTGCAAAAGCTGACGAAATCGCTAGAAGAATACGAGAGTATGTGTTGACAATACCGGAAATAGAGGATTTCCGCGTCTACGTGGAGCAGGAGGAGCCAGAGGAAAAGATCGTCGTCATACCCGTAAAGGACGGCAGAGTATCTCCAACCTTTGCGACGGCACCGGAGTTCGTAGTATACAGCGTGAAGAATGGAAAAATCAAGGAGCTAGAAAGAGTAGATAATCCCGCGGCCAAGAAAAGGGTAAGACGCGGGCTTGCAGCGGCAAAGGCAGTTCTGGAAAAGAATCCCTATGCGGTTATCGTGAAGAACATAGGAGAAATATCATATAATACGCTGAAGGAAGGTCTGGTCAGAATATACCGAGCAGAAAGCGACAGCACAGAAGAGAACATAAAGAAGTTTGCCAAGGGGGAACTAGAAGAGCTTCGGGCCGCAACGGTGGAGAAAGAATGATAACAGCAGTAACAGGGGGAAAAGGAGGGACAGGAAAGACGAGCGTTGCCCTTTCCTTGGCTATGCAGATGGGTGAAGTGCTATACGTGGATGCAGATGTGGAGGCACCAAACGCAGCGTTGCTCATTGGGGCAAAGATGCGAAGAACTCTGAACGTAACGCGAAGAATCCCGCGCATCAACGAGGAGAAGTGTATAAAATGCGGGTTGTGCGCACAGGCTTGTCCCACCGCAGCCCTTGTGTTCATCCCCAACAAGATTCCGCTCTTCTTCGAGGAGAACTGTGTTGGCTGCATGCTCTGCAAGGAAGCCTGCCCCGTAGGAGCAATAGAAGAAGTTGAAGAGAGCATAGGAACAATAAGAAAGGGCAAGAAAGGCAAGATAAAGATATATGACGCCGTAGCGGAGCCAAATGTCGAAGAGACTGCGCCGATAGTATCAAAACTCCTGGAAACGGCACTTAAGGAAGGGGCCGATAACGTGATCATCGATACTGCCGCTGGAATCCATTGCAACGTGGCAAGAGCAATAATGCCAGCAGATAAAGTTGTAATCGTGACCGAGCCAACGCCCTACGGCGTTCACGACCTACAAAAGGTCGTAAAGCTCGTGAAGACACTAAAAAAGCCCTTCGAGATTTACGCCAACAAATGGGGCATTTCAGAACGGTACGAAGAGGAGATACAGAGGATAGCAGACGAGGTAGGGGCTCCGCTGAAGCGGATCCCATACTCCATAGACTTCGCACGAGAATACGCAAGGGGCAAATTCACACCACTACGGGTGATGGAATGATCCTAACCGTCGTTTCAGGCAAGGGAGGTGCGGGCAAGACAAGCGTCACCGCCGCACTAGCGCACGCACTGCCACGGAACAGGACGATCTTGATAGATGCGGACGTAGATACTCCAAATCTTTCATTGGCACTGGGGCTCGATGCACCAAAAGAACGGGAAGATTGGATGGGTACTGTGGTAGCAGAGTACGTTGGTGGCAAAGCAGATCCCAGCGTTTGTCCATTTGGAGCCATAAGAGAAGATGGCACTGTGAACGAGATTCTCTGTGAAGGTTGCGGCGTATGCGTGAAAAAGCTTCCAAATAGCTACAAACTGAAAAGCGTAAAGGGTGCTGAGATCTTGGAGTATAGATGGGGCAACGTGCCGTTGATTACAGCGGAACTGGAGCCAGGACGATCTGGGTCCGGAAAAATCGTGGCAGACATCCGTGCAAGAGCGGAAAGGATCGCAGAAAATGAAAAAAGAGATATTCAACTGATAGACGCAGCCGCAGGAAGAGGCTGTCCCGTAATTGCATCCGTACAAGGTGCGGATCTCGCAATACTGGTGATAGACAACACGCCCACAGGCATATCCGACGCAGCAGCCATTGTTCCCGTCCTTAAACACTTCAAGGTGCCCTTCATTTTCGTGGTAAACCGCTATGATCTCGCGCCGGAGAGAACAGGCAAAATCATAGACAGATTCTCGGGCCTCGGTGGCAGGCACGTTGGAAGCATTCCATATGATCCGGAGATCCTTAGAACATATCCCCTGCCCGCCGAAAAAATCCTAGAACATATCAACCTGGAAGCGATCCTGCAAAGGATTTAATAGCGCTTTGAACTCTCTCCTCCTCGGAAAGGGCTCCTGCAAAGCGGCCCATTATACTGGATACGTAAAGTTCCTCAGCGGAGGCGAGAGACAGCCCCCTGGTCTGCAGATAGAATAGGCGCTCCGAATCCAACGCAAGATCCCTTGCACGGTGCGAAGCACGGACAACGTTGGATGTGAAGACCTCTAGCATCGGCACATTCACGGCAAGGCCTCCAATCGTGTAGAAGGCAGAGTCCATATCCACGTCTGCACCGGAGGACTGCCGTTCCACACGAATCACGCCACGGTGCACAAGGAAGTCTCCCTCAGCAGAGAAAAGAGCATGGGATACGCGGGCAAAGTCATCGGAGCCCCGAACAAAAGCGTCTGTGATTACGTCACTCCTGCCGCGAATAGAGGCGCCGCGGTACTGGATAGATGCGCGAGACCCGTTGAGGAAAAATTCATGATGCACATGTGCGTTCTGCCCGATCACAACAGAGGACACGTCAAGGGATGATTCGTTTCCCAGATGATATCGGAGATGCAGGTGTTGCGGATGATCACCAGAGGCGCGGAGAAGGATGGAGGCCGTCACGCCAGGGCGGACGAGAACATCGATAGTTGCAGATTTCGGCCCGTTTTCCGCGAGATCATCTATACGAATCGTTTTATCGTCTCGGACGCAGATGAGAACGTGCTGGAGAGAAAAGTGAGCATCCTCTGAGGATAGCACCAGCGAATCGGAGCCTGCAAGGTAAAAAGTTGGCATATTGGCAAAATGGTATGTCAACATGCGGTTTGCTGCTGGATCAAAGGAGAAACTGGCGAGGACGCTTGTGGTACTGGCGCCAGAAACCATTCCAGACGATGGCGGGGAAAACATCGCCTTTTCGAATGCTCGCCAGTCTGTGTAGGATTTTATAGTTGGTGAATCACCGTAGGGCTGGAACACAGTGTGTGGAAGTATTTTCCTTGCCTTTTCTCTAATATCCTCTATGCGTATCATCCAACACCACCAGAAAAGTCAGCATTAAGCACCTCGCGGAGAACAGAGGCATATTCAAGAGGAAGATCCCTCAATATATCCTGTATGAACCCAAGAACCGCCAATCCCTTCGCTTCTTCCTCGTTCAAGCCACGAGACTGAAGATAGAAGAGCTGATCCTCCGAGAATCGGAGCGTGGTGGCTTCATGGGTAAAAACAGCAGAGGGCTCGTCTATTTGCGAGTGTGGGTACGTGGACGCCTCACTAACCTCGTCAAGAATAAGGGAATCACAAGAGACGTGGGATTTAGCGTTTTTAGCGCCTCGAAGGATACGAACCAGGCCACGGTATATATTAATGCCGCCGTCTGCAGATATGCCCTTAGAAGTGACGGTGCTCCTCGTGTCCGGAGCAACGTGGAAGATCTTGGCACCGCCGTCCTTTATGTACGGCCCATGGGACAGGGAGAAGACGTTCATGGCAGTGCCCGCTCCCTTGCCACGAAGGACAACGGAGGGATACACAACGGATACCTTTGCACCAATGCTCCCTTCCACCCATTCTACGAAAGCTCCCCTCTCCGCAATGGCTCGCTTATTGTTGAAGTTAATAATATTCTTGCTCCAATTCTGCACAGTGGTGAACTTAACATACGCGTTTTCCGCGGCATAGACCTCCACAGCACCGTCATGAAAGGAGAATTGCCTGAACATCGGTGCGGAACAACCCTCTATGAAATGCACCTCCGATCCCCTATCTGCGACAATGATGGAATGCTCAAACTGGCCCTCCAGCTCCGTGGAAATGTAGAAAAACGCCTCAATGGGCAGATCAAGCTTCACCCCCGGTGGCACATAGAGGAATACGCCACCGGACCACAGGGCGTAGTGAAGTGCAGCATATTTGTGATCCGCCATCGGGTATATGCGACCGAAATACCGGCGAACAAGATCGGGATGCTTCTTCACCGCCTCGTGCATGGGCTCAAGAACAACCCCTTTATCTCGGAGCGATTCAAGAACCTTTGAATACACAGTCTCGCTATCAAAAGACGTCGCAAGGCCCGCCAAGTACTCTTTCTCATAGTCTGGAAGGTTAAGATGCTCATAAAGCTTCCGTATATCCTCCGGCAACTCGTCCCAAGATGTGACAGGGCGCACACCGGGGCTGTTATACAGAATGAGATCATCCACACGAAAATCTTCCAGCCCGCGAAGCCATAAAGGTTCTTTTAGCCGCTCGTAAAGATCTACTGCCTGCATGCGGAGCCGAAGCATCCACTCAGGCTCCTCGTGTTCCTCCGCAATCTGGCGGGCAACCGCCTTAACGTTCACTGGAAACCCTCCGCCACAATCTCTTTCAAGATCTCTGGACCGCCAGAGCGAAGAATACGGCCGCCACGCATCACGTGCACGTGATCTACGTGCAAGTAATCCAAGATGTGCGGATTATGCGAGATCAGAAGAATGCCCTTTCCAGAATCGCGGAGCTCATTGATAATATTTGCGAAAAGTCGGAGACCATTGACGTCCACTCCGCTATCAATCTCGTCAAGAAGTATATACCTCCTATCAAGAAACAGTGCCTGAAGGAGCTCTGAACGTTTACGTTCACCGCCGGAGAAACCCAAGTTCACGGGACGGGAAAGGTATGATGGATCCAGACCTACGCGACTGGCCAACTGCACCAGCTCCGAGAAAGCCCTTGGATCACGCTCCCGTCCGGACGCACGTAGCAGTAAAGTGGCGATTGTGACACCATCTATCTCTGGAGGGCTCTGAAATGCAAGGAAAAGGCCACGGCGAGCCCTCTCGTCTGGAGGGAGTTTGGTTATTTCATCACCATCCAAGAAAATCTTACCAGCGGCGACCTCGTAGCGTGGATCCCCAGCGACAGCCCTCACAAGAGAAGATTTACCGGAACCGTTTGGGCCAAGCAGCACAACAAGCTGCCCTGGTTCCACAGAAAGAGTGACGCCCTTGAGAATCTCCGTCCCTTCCACCCGGACGTGAAGGTCATTTACCTCGAGCACAATTTTAACAGTGTTAAATAAGGTTTTTATTTCGAGAGGTCCGCCAGTATCTCTGGCAGCCTTTCCATTTCCTTGGCGTGCACAAAAGAAAATCCAGCACGTATTGCCGCGATACGGTCGTATTCGGTATCTCCCACGACCACTGCAGTATCTACGTTGAGACGACTGGCGGCAATAATGAAGGGTTCTGGATCTGGCTTCCCATGGCTGACATCCTCTGCGGAAACAACTACGTCGAAATACATACCGAGAGAGGGATTCGTTGCACCAAAAACCCACTGGACGAACTTCCGAGATGCAGACGTTACGAGAGCCAGGGGGTATTTTCCGTGTAGGGCGTTCAGAGAATCATAAACATGGGGCAACACACGTATGCGGTCGAGATATTTTGGCGTGAACTCCCACTTCTTCTGTCGGATCGCGCGGATCTGCTCTTCGCCCAGCTCAGGATAAAGATCCATCACGATGTCAATAAACCGCTTTCCCACCTCCGATCTGAAGCGGTCCTCCACACCTGGCTTTCTGGGAATGCCCAGGGCGTCAAGGGCATCCAAGAAGGAGTAGAGATGAACATCCGTGGAATCAATGAGTGTCCCGTCCAGATCAAAGAGCACGCCAAGCACGGATATAAATGAGAAGAAAGCAATATTATTGTGCTGGTCAACCGAACCAGAAACGTTACTATCACAGAACACGTGGAGATCGCGGATTCTATGTGGAAACGAAGCAGAGGGCTTATGTTCAGGCGGAGCTACGATGGCGCATTGGTGTTCCCAGATGTCGGAAAGGAACTGTTCCATGGTTTCTTTTGCTTCTTTCCCATCCTGCTAGTCTGTCTGGATGAACAAAACCGCGTGCGGGCAAAGAAACTGCTAAAACCATGGGGCTTGCTCCCTGTGAATTGCAAGACGGCGATAGAGCTTGACGCAAGGAAGAAATGGGAGATTGACGTGGGAGATGAGCTGATCTGGAATGCGGATTGAAGCAAAAGCAGATCTGAGCAAAGTCTGCCCATATGAGTTAAAAGAATCGAAATGCATTCATTGTGATCCTAAAGAGGCGCCCTGCGTCAAGGCCTGCCCAAAGGGAGCAATATACGAGGTTATGGACGGGGTTCTGGCTATTGACTACGACAAGTGCGACGGCTGCGGCGAATGCGCAAAGGCATGCCCGTACGGTGCCATTGTTCTGAAGGATGGCAAAGCATTCAAGTGCGACCTATGCCTCTCTCTGTTCGATGAGCCACAGTGCGTGTTGGCTGGATTGGCCAAAATTCGATACAGCCCCCAGGAGCTGGAGAAAATATGGAACGTTATTGGCTGGGCTGTGTTAAAAGGAGGAGAATACACCATTCAAACAGAGGAAATACGCCTTAGCGACGCTGCAATACTGAAAGAAGTGGTGGATAGATACCAAAAAACGAAGGGAGAGTTCACATGGGAGGAAATTATCGCAGGGTTGGAGTACGAATACGGAGAGATAGCGGAAGACACGAAGAAGCGGGTAATGTGGTGGATAAAGCGCACATACACAGGCTATGGCCCAATAGACTTCTTACAGGATCCTGAAATAGAGGAAATCGCGACCATACGACTTAAAGAGCCCATACGCGTCTATATTCGCGGGGAAGGTTGGAAGAAGACGAACCTCGCATTCTGGACAGAAGACTACTTCACATACATCGTGAATAAGTACGCGGCAAACATGGGACGAAGAATCACGCTAAAAACGCCGCGTATCAACGCAACCCTGCCCGACGGATCAAGATTGCACGCAATAATACCTCCACTATCCCGTGAAGGTCATACATTGACCATAAGACGGTTCACGGAAAGGCGATGGACGCCAGAGGATCTGATTAACAAAGGAACTGCCACGGTAGAGCAAATGGCAAAGATGTGGTGGGCCATAGACCACGATATGAACGTCGTCATTGCTGGAAACACGGGATCAGGAAAAACAACCACTCTAAATGCAATAATGGCATTTATACCACTAGACGAGCGCATCATCCTCGTAGAGGAAACGCCAGAAATATGGATCCCGCACGAACATAGGATACGCCTGGTTCCAGACGAGAACACAAGCATGCAAGAGCTTGTTTACGATACCCTGCGTATGAGACCAGATAGAATCGTCGTGGGAGAAGTACGACGGCCAGAAGAGATGAGAGCACTCTTCGACACGATGCTCGCGGGGCAAGGGAGAGGTTCCTACGCGACAATGCATGGTAGAAGCGTAGAAGAAACTGAAAGGAGAATAAAAAGCATGGGAATCCCTGAGGAGGACCTAGCGGCGCTGGACATAATCGTCGTTCAAAAAAGGCTCCGGGAACAAGGAGAAGAAGTGCGTAAAATAATGGATGTCGTGTTCCGTGGGGAGAAACCGCCTGAAAAAGAAATAAAAAAGAGAAAAAGGGCCATACAAAGGATACATGCCAAGAACATTGAAGACTATGCAAAACAGGTGAGCAAATGGAAAGCATCCAGCGGTATCTGATCCTGTCTGGACTGGGCTGGACCGAAAAAGAGTTCCTCTATGGGGCATCCGCGCTTGCAATATCCACCGGAATACTCTCCGTGGCAATGGGGGCCAGCTGGACAACTGCAACAGCAGTGACTTTGGCAGCAGGATCCATTACGATATACGTACCCATATTTCTGGCGAGGATCCGTGCAGAACGGGCGGAGGCAGACCTTCCTTACGTACTGCGAAGCCTAGCATCGGAGGTAGAAGCAGGAATTCCATTCTGCATGGCGCTAGAGGACGCAGCAAAGCTCTCAACCACGATAGGAAAGGACATCAAGAAAGCGCTGTGGATGTACAAGAAGGGCATTCCAATGGCCAATGCATTAAAGGCGATTGGAGATAGTTTTGCCTCTGAAAGCGTAAAGAGGGCTATGCTACACGTGGCGCTGCTATACCAGAGTGGTGCCGAGGCAGAACCGCTCAAGAAAATGGCTGATGAACTATTGGCGATACAGAAAGCGGAGAGCAAGAAATTTTCATCGGAACTAGCAATGTTCACACTCATATTCGTCGCAGTGGCTGCCCTGGTCCCTGCACTCTTCGCAATGTATGTAATGATAGGCTCTACGATAATGGACATGCAGCTAACGCCCGAAGCAACACAAACGATAATGCTTGTAGCATTTCCAGCAGCTACGGGGCTTGCACTGGCATATATGTACGCGCGGCTCCCTGCATACATGAGGCGGTAACATGAACTGTATATACATAATACCCGCACTGGCGATAGCTGTTCTCCCCATCCTCCGCGACTACTACCAAGAGAGAAAAAGAGCAAAGATGGACGAAATACTCCCACTGGCCCTCCTTGAACTGTCCACGCTGCCAATACACAGTCTGAAAGATGTGGCTACGCACTTATCCAAGGGGTATGGACCAATATCTGAGCGATTCGCCCACGCAAGAATGCTCATAGACAAAGGCATCCCGCCCGTGAGCGCCATGAGGAGCGCAGTGGAAGGGACAACACCGCTCCTCCAACACGCGGTGGAGATAATCATAGCAGGATACAGAAGCGGGGCTAGCTGGAACCAGATCATAAGAAAGACCGCAGAAGATATAGAAGCCGTTGTAGATATGGAACGGCAAAGAAGAGCAAGTTTGAGCCTTCAAAAGTACAACGTACTTCTCTCGGCTGGCGTGTTTGTCCCAGCGATCCTGGGCATATCTGAACGGATGGTGCAAAAACTTGGCGCCGGCACATGGAATCCTTTAATCCCGGCACTTCACAACAGCATCTTGCCGTACATTCTCATACTTTCCGCCGAATCTGCAGTGTTCCTGGCATTTCTAGAGGGAAGACTGAGAAACGCGATATACTACGCCGTGATGTTGGGTGCTATGGGTGTCGCCAGTTTCTTCATCGCCATGCACATATAATAAAAATATCCGATGCGTATTTCCAAGGTGGCAGTGAATATCCGCGTAAACGGAAACTTGAGGGGCTATACACTCATTGCAGGGTTCCCAGGCATAGGAGTAGTGGGCCCCATCGTGGCAAAACACATTGTGGAATCCCAAAATCTAAAATTAATAGGTAGCATAACCTCAGATAAATTCCCTGCAGTATCCGCGATCTCCAAGGGCGTAGCAGAATCCCCCGTACGAATATATGCCGATCCGAAGCGCAAGATTGCCGTCATTCTATCTGAAATCATGTTTAAAGAGGACTCTGCAAAGGAGCTGGGAACAGAGCTAATCAACTTTGCAAAGAAAGCAGGAATAAGGGAAATCATATCCATTGCGGGTGTGCTCATTCCAAACAGCAACAAAGATAGGATCTATGGAGTAGTTTCAAGCGAAAAACTGCTGAAACTGCTTGATAAGTATGGGATCGCCCCTGTACCAAAGGGTGTAACCACAGGCATCTCTGCATCGCTCTTGGTGAACGGAAAGGCGCAGAACGTATCCGTGTTGCTTCTACTTGGCACACTTCACGCAAAAGAGGATTTCCGAGCGGCTGCCGAGATCATAAAGATGCTAGATCAGATGCTAGAACTCAACGTGGACTACGACTCGCTGCTAGAACAGGCAAAAAGCATAGAAAGGGAAGTATCGTCCGTAATGCAGCACAGCAAGAGCGCCAGCACGATGTATGGGTGATTAAATGTTCGTCATATCTGGAATAAAGGCAGAGGTGCTCCGAAGGCTCCGAACGAGAGGAGAGGTTACTGTAGAAGTCGTTTCTTGCAGAAACGTTCGGGCAGCACGAGAAGCTGAAGAGGGGGAGGAGATATTCATTACAGACGAGTTCTTTGATGACATAGGAAGAGGCACCCTGGGCATCGTGGCCAAGATTGTTCAGAAGGATATTGGCGAAAGCAGGGTCAGCGCGAACCACTACGGCGACGAAATGGAAATAACACGAGCGCGCCTACGTCTCAGGTTCTCAGCCATGGGCGAGGTAGAAAGAGTAGAGAAGAGCGAAGTGCCCAGAGCAGAAATTCGCCGCTCCGAGCACCTCATCATTGGATAGCCACATAAACAGCTGCAACAAGGATCAAGAGTACTGCCAGCTCCCAACCGTCAAACAGCGGCACACTAATCCCTCTCTGGTGTAGTGGTGATATTCTCTTGTATATGTTGGCGTAGTTGGCTGGCGTCATGTTCGCGTAGCCGGCGCCGTTGAAAGATATCTTTATTCCGTTGCTGAATGCCTTGTTCAGCCCTGCGATGAGGCCGTTGAGTAAAGACCACGTTCCAGTATTCGGATCGTAGATCAGAGCACCCTTCGGCCCCTGCATGCGCGTGACTGTGCCCAAGTCATTACCGTTGATCGTCAAATGCACCTCTCCGTTCGGACCAGTGGGTAAGGAGATGTGGAATTGGCCGTTGGGCGTATCCACAATGAAGGTGCTAGGATCGTTGGGATCCTGATACATCCCGTTGACAGGAGCCTCAACGTACTGGTTGCGATCTTGATCGTAGAACCGCATCCATAGCTGACCGTTCTTGTCAAAGAGCTGGAAGTAGCCGCGGTCCGCGTCAATGCTCGTTATCCCTCCCATCTGCTTGATGAGCTTGTTCAAGCGGTTGATATCCTTGACAGACTGCGGGCTGGCATCGGGCTTCGGAACGAAGCGAGGAATAACCGTGCCATTCTCCTCATGGGGCCGCATAGTAACCTTTGCCACATCATCGGCAAGGACACGAACTAGCCACTTACGCCAGACAAGGAGATAGTCGCCCTTTCGTATTACGACGCCGTTCTCAAAGACCACACTGTCCAACATACCAAGAACCCTGTGTTTTGACGTCAGTGTGAACTGGTTACCCTCTACATCGAAGTCTGCGGTGTCACCCTCTACTGCATAGGACTTGTCGCGCCCATCCACATCCACAAGACCTAACCTGCCAGCCCATTTGGCTGTGGTTGCCTGGGCACCGTCCTTGTTGAACGTAATCTGCCCGTCGGTGCTGTGCACCTCCACGAGGTCACCAAAAGCCTCTTTCAGAGTGATGTCCCCTGTATTGATGTCCGCAAAGTGGGAGGAGACGCAAGAGACAAAAGCGTTGTCCTCAAAGTTGTAACGCTTCATATCGTGAGCCACGATGGCTGGAGAGTGCTCAAAGGAGGTTACCACGAGGGTAGCAGGTATGACGATGCCAGGAATGGACGGATCAACGCTGTAGAGCCGCACATGATCAGGAGAGCTGATTAGAACGTTGCCATCCATGCTAACCGTGCCGTCCTTCGTGTTTACGATCATCCGGTGCTTGCCTTTACCGAGAACGATGGATCCTTGCTCGCTGTATTTGCTAGGCATCTGCTCAGATGACGCCATCACAGCCTCCACGATCTTCGTGAAGTATAGCTCGCCAGTATTGAAGTTGTGGAGGTAGAAATCAACGTAAGGTGCGCCCTTTTCAAGCTCGTTGGCCCGTATCTTGCTTGCAAATTTGTTTAGCTCTTCCTGCAGACCGCCAAGAGACGCTACGGGCACGAGGCGGCGGACTGCATCGAGGACAGACTTGGACGGATCGGAACCGGACCCAATTATTGACTCTTTGGATGCCTGGGCATTGGGTACGAAGGAGTGGACGTAATAGCCACCCCACGTGTCCACACAGTCATGGCACCCGCCGTAGAGCTTCATCTGTATGGGCATATCAAACACGAGGAAACCGGGACCAAAGGCTGTGTATCCGAGACTCTCAAGAAGCGTGGCCACAAACGCGGCGCGCGAAGGATCTCCGAGGATGCTCCCAGAAATACTCCTCAGGCTCTTAACCACAGCACACTTGTGCTCGCAGGATTCACCGTTGTGTGCAGCCTCCGCAATGTTAACAGACGCGTCGCCAAAATCGATATCGCTGTGATGAGCGAAAACGATAGACGTAGTTCCGATATCATCCCTTTGGGCCTCAACCACGGAGCCGGTCACCGAAGCACCAGATGCCGAAAGAACGAAGTGTCCGTTACCCAAAGCAGAGATTACACACGTAGGACAAGACTTTTCCGCCACGGCCAAACTCACGAGAGATGGGCCCATGGAGTACATACGCTCCTGCTCTCTTCCCACGACAAAAGCATCCAGGATCTTCGGCTGGTGGCCACGGAATATCGTATCCTCCAGCGCGCTCCACGGGAACACGCTGCTTAAAACAGTCTTGAAGAAATCGCCCGGATCGGATCCGCCATTGATAAGCACGTCCACAAAGGCATCGTCACCCAAGGTCCCTGCCGTCGGCGTGATCCTCGTAAACTTCCACTCCTTTGGCACAGGGAACGGGCCGGCGAGAGCACCCAGATTTGAAAAACCAACTACAGCGCCAGGAATCTGCTGGCGAGTCTGCAGGAATCCCGTCCGCACGACGTACATCAGGCCGGGGATAACTATAGACTCCTTGAGGACGCGTCGTATTGCACCTTCTGACATCATATCTCCGGTCCACTCGCGCATGGCGCCGGCAAGGCCGAAATCAATTGGATCGAGCTTCTGCAGCTCGGTAGAGACGCGGCCAAGGTTAGAAGCAGACGTCTTGGCGTTCTTCAGAAGGGCCACGAGTCTGGCCCTTTGAGTATCGTCCATCTTATCGAGTGTAGCCAAAAAAGTCGGGAAATCCTTGGCCGTGAGTGCCTCTGCAAGGTCCTTATATCCCGCACCCTCCAGCTGCTTCGCAAGGATCTCCACAGCAGCGGACTGATGAATAGAACTAAAAACGTCCTGGGCAGGCCTCACACTGTGCGCGTAGTCTAAAACTAGCTCCGCAAAACGGTCTGATGCAGGCTTATTGGACTTCGGTAGTAGCGGAGAGAGCTTACGCTTAGAACTCTGCGGCAAGTCTGAGTATATACTCTTCAGCTCATCCAAGTAATTCTCAAGCTCCTTGGGGTCCGCAGTACCCGTAGCAAGCTTATCTACAATATCATCTAGCTTGCTGGCCTGATCGCCAAGAACCTCCTGTACCTTAGAATATTTTCCGATAGTATCTCTCCATTTATCGGGGTCTGTGGCAACTCGGACAAAATCATCGAGCTTATCCCTAAGCTCGGGCGAGTTCAATACCTCTGCAAGCTGGTCCACAGTCAGGGAAGACTCTGTTATTGCTCGGGCCAGGCGAGCGCGCTGTTCAGGGGTGAGTTTACTCAATACCTCCGCGTTTTCCAGATCAGAACACATACCCGCCGTTAAACAGCTCAGGTACGCCTGTTTCACCTCATCGGACTGCTTGGCAATGTCGTCCAACGCCTGATCCTGAAGAGTGGATATCTTCTTCATGCCGGGAACGTGCTCAGCCATCTTGTTCCAGCGCTCGATGAAAGATGAGACCTTCGTGTTCTGCTTGAGCTTCATGGCGGCAGTTCGGATATTCTTCTTGAAAGAGGATGGTAGCACCTTGTTCCACACTGCGGTCGTGCCCCACTCTGCAAACATCTCCGCACTGGTCCCTATGTTCAAGTACTTCGTAAATAGCGAGTACACCTCCTGGTTACATATGTTCGAGGCACAGACGATCACAACGTTGAAATCACCAGAGCGAAGAACGTTAACGATGCGTGGAGAGCGATTTAAGATTGACTTCATGCCCGTAACAATTGCCGAGGTTTCGGCAAGAGAAGACAGCCCCGCAGTACCCCTCTGACCAGCTCGCCAGATGGAAGTCTCTGCCCTGCCGGAATAGTGCTCGTGGAGCATTTTGCCGTAAGCAGGGCCGTTAGGTGTGTCCTTCGCTATGCGTAGATCAGAGGATACGACACCTGCAAGGAGAAACGGGCCGCCCTTAGATGTAGTTCGGTTAATATACAAATCTGAACTCTTTGGGTCGGCAGCATAACCGTTGAAATCATCCACATAGTATTTCTGCAGACTGGGATCTGCAAGAACCGTGGAATTCACATCAAGCTTGGAAACCTTGGCAGGAAATAGAGAACGGAGTGTATTAAAGTCAGTTACACCGTTCGAGTCATGGATGGCAGTCACGAAGTGGTTATACTGAGAGAGTGGAATTCTGCTCTCACCACAGAGGGCATGAGCGGAAGGAAGTGCAAGCAGGAGAATCACAAGCCAAACAGCAACGGAACGCTCCATGGAAAGATCACCACCCAGACAAGCGCCACGGCCACGGCAGCAAGGGTCGCAACGTAGCGCCTCAGGTGTATATTAAGATCCTCTGGAATATAAACGTAGGTCACAAGGCCTACCGCAAAAAACAACGACGCCAAAACCCAAGCCAGAAGAATCGTACCGAAGTTCTGTGGGAGCAAGGAAATCAGGACAGAAAAACCACAGCCAGACACAGTAACGTCCGGATATACGTAATGTGGGCAGGGATACGCAGAGAGAACCAAGTATGACTTGTAACCCAAGACTGCAAGGAAGAGGAGCACAGTGCCCACGATCGTCACGTGTTTAAGATCCGAACTCCTGACGAGGGGCGCAAGCAATTCAACAAGAACCCACGGAATCGCAGAGAGAACGAAGAGACCAAAAATGCTGCGCAGGATGAGGATGATTCCCCCAACTATGCCCATCGCATTAAAATACATCAAGGATATAAAAGGAGTGATGGCGAACATCGGTCAAATGCTCCGCGCCTGGTGGAGCATCGTATCTTCAACGTATCACGTGGATATTCCTCCAAGCATACTCACAGGTCTAGAGTATGGAACTCTTGCGGTGATCGGTTACGTTGCAGGAAGTTACCTTGCGGAGGCTACTGCAAGAACGAAGCTAAAACACCACCACGCAGAACTGCCCGAAGAAAGCAAGGCAGGGATTCGATTCGTGTTCGGAGGCATATCCGCAATCCTCACGTCAGCCGGGTATTATGTAAGCCCGTACGCGAGCATTGGTGGCTTCATAACAGGGGCAACGATTCTCCCATATCTATTCATCCATGCACCCAAGGGCAAGGGGCAAAAGATGCCCACAACAGCCCAGCCACAAAAGTCCATGCCCACAATACCCGCGCAGCATAAAGAAATAACGTTGGATGATTTGGCAAAGGAAATAGAAACGCCCGTTGCACCAAAGAAAGCAGCAAATCCGCCAACACAAGAAAACAAGGCAGAGGATAAGCCAAAGGTTAGCAGCACAACGGCCACTGCAAAGACTCCTAAACGCAAGACAGAACACAAGAGCGTGAGTGCGATCATAAGCAGTATCTTCCACAGGAGTGAGAAGAGGGCATCAAGAACGCAGCGAAAAGAGCCGGACACAAAAGCAAAGAAACCAAAGGAGAATAGAGCAAAGCAAGAACACAAGGAAGAAAAAACTGTGGCTGAACAGACAGAAAAGGAAAAAGAAGAGCCTGCAAGAAAAGAGGTGAAAAAAAAGGCCGAAGAAGGCACACAAAAGCAAAAGAAACAGCCTCAGAAGAAAAAGGGGCTGCTAGCAGGCATACTTGCATCGCTCCACGGGCTACGCAAGCAGGAACCTGCCCCCAAGCATACCGTAGAAAAGCCCAAGATAGTCGTGGAGGAGATTGGAACAGAAAACAAGAGAGTGGAACCCATGGGGAAGAAACGACTGAAGATCAGCCTACCAAAGCACGTGAAGGTAGAGGAGATCAAGGCTGAGCACATAGCAAAAGTAGAGCCGCAGGCCAAGAAGCAGGCACCAAAAGAAGAAAATACCAAAATGAAAACTACAAAGACTGCGGAGGAGCCCGAGCCACAGAAAGAGACCAAAGAGCAAGAAGACCCAGACGTGGTGGAATTCCGCAATACGTTGAAGGAGATGGAAAGAAAGTACATACTCCACGGTACCGCTCCAGCAAAGCCACAGGCAAAAATACCAGCACAAGCATCAAACCAAGTGCCTGCGGAACCACAACCCACACCTGCCACCCTACGAAAAGCAGAGACAACCAAAGAAGCTGCGGCGCCGATGCAAGAGCCGAAAGCATCCGAAACGGTCGTAAAACAGCCCACACAATCTCCGGCACGAGCTGCAAGTAAGTTACGGCCCAGAGACGTAGATAAAGCGGTAAAGAAAATCCTGGACGAGCTGAAGAAGAACGTAAAGGACGAGATTCTCGCAAGCGATGGAAAGAAAATCCACAGGTGGAGAGAAGTGCGTGCAGCAAAGGAAGCAGCAGAAAAAATCGCCAAAACCGCCGAACCAATCATACGGCAGAGAATCATGGAAACGGGCAGTACAGACATTGATCCGAAAGTCATGGCTGCTCAAATATTAGCAGAGATCCAGGGAAGAACACCCCCCGAAATATCTGAGGGCGCATCCTCACCGCGGCCAGAGCGAGCAGTGGTACGTCACGAGGACATAGCGCGGATCGCAGAAGAAGTCTTCGAGCAGGTAAAGGGAACGATCCCCGTGGAAGAAATGGCGGCTCCCGAAAAAACAGAGCGGAAACATCACCGTCACCACAAGGAAGAAGAGAAAAAGGAAGAGCCCACAGGTAAAAAAGAGGGCAAGGAGAAAAAAGAAAAGCACAAGAAGAAAAGAGATGAGGACCTCTTGGGGCTACTTGGAGATGACGAAAGCGGAGATGAAGACATCACCAGTCTGCTTGGAGAGGAAGAGGGTAGCGAAGGAGACCTAGGTCTAGACCTGGGCGAGGAGAACAGCGAAGAGGATGAGGACCTTGGAGAATTGGGAGAGCTTCTCAAGTAGACTACGACGGGCAGTCCACAGTCCCAGCAGGCCATAGATAGAAACGGATCAGAAGTACGCCGTATGTTACACCACCGCCCGTATCGCTACGTATGCGTACCGGAGCGTAGGCCGAGTAAACATAAAGGGAAGAAGATAGGGTTTTGATAAAGGACTGAATTGTGCTTCCGTCTGTGAGATCAAACCATTTTGGGGTGCAGTTTGTCCCGGTGCTGCAGTCATGGCATACTCCAAAGATCTGATTCACTCCCGTATCATCGGAGCTTAAATATATGGCATAGTCGTAGTATCCCGTAAGTGGCTTCAACGCCTTTGAAATTACTGTATTGATGTCTTTCAACGTCTCATTATCCAGGCTGCCGTTCTTCGCAAGGGATTCCTTCATGTATGCAAGCAAGTAGTCTGGCTTATCACAGCCGGGCCTAACCACACTCGCGGCAGCAATCGTTCGGATCGTCTGGCGGGCATAGTACTCCATTACCAATCGGGAAGACTGGCGCTGAAGACCTGCCCCATAATGAGAAGCAGAATACACGAGAATGGCTGCAGCTGTAGCGGATATGAGCATGAGGAAGACCGCATCCACGAAAGACGCTATGCCCCTTTCCATATGGTCACCACCAACAGGTTAACGTCGTTATAGGGGAGGCCATCACGATTCTCCTGGTATGGAATGGGAAAAGCACGGGTCACCACGGTCGTTCTCTTGCCCAGATTCGTATACGTGCTGCAATCAAATAAACTGGACGGCTTACAAATTGGTTGAGTATCTGGGTTCCAACTACACGCCTCGTCCGCCGGAGCAGGATCGTCAGGGCTCGTAACGTACACCATAAAACCGTAGCCCTCTGCAAGGGTAACTGCTGAATCACAGGCTTGCTGGAAACTACTCTTTGTGATCACACCGGGGCTTGTGAATACATCCGCGATGTCCACGACCTTTAGTGTGAGATCCACAGATTCATTTGTGCTTTGAATCGTGGAGATGGACCAGGCAAGGGCAGAGAAGAAGAGAATTATGGCTACAGCAATGGGAATGATGATTGAAACGTCCTCCAGTGCCACAAAACCCCTCATCAACAATCCACCTGTGAAGCGCATTCCGGGGTCATACCATCCTTCGAAGGAGATATGGTCACCGTAATGGTACCATTAGCGGAATCCTTCTTTATAATGATGTAATGATCCTTGGTGCTGCTGGCAACCACCTCTTTATCGGAACCGGGCCGATGACAGATCACGAGCTTTAGGGGCCCCATGGGATTGTAGAGCTCCGTGGCGGAGAAGCCCACCACCTTACCCACGGGGTTCAGAACCGCAAACCCTATCAGCACGGTCTTATCGTTCTTCCGCTTGCAGAGTACGTTCACGTCGTATGCCATTTGCTTGCCGCCGCCAGATATCCCAGGGGCGAGTGGAATGACTTCTGTATATGCCATAGCCGTAGAATCACCCACAATGGCAGAAATGCGCGTCACAGATGTGCGAGCAAATTGGACAGCTGACTGCTGGATAAAGTAGTCCGCAAGGCTGTCCTTCACCATAGCGAAGGCCGCTACCGTGAGGAGAAGAAAAAGAAGCATAACAGTCTTGGAGAGTATGTAGTCGAGCATCAATCAACACCCTGCGCGCAAACAAACACCTTTTTGTTGTCTCCATAGCCCTGCGAGCGGACATATACGTTGGCAACTGGCACTTTAACGGTTATTCCGTTGCCGCTGGAGTCAATTAACACATCCGTTATGTTCTGATACTCCAAGGTCGGTGATCCCGTGCTGCAAAGGCTATCATCATCTGAGTTGCTCATCTGGTAGTATGTATATGGCGAGATATCTGCGCAGTAATAGCCACGATCCAGCTCTGTTTCCTTACCCTTGATAATTGCAATAGCACGATATCGGATATCGTAACACGTATTAACGGGCTTATGACAAATCCTATTGCAAATCCGTGGATCGTTAGAGTGCTCTATTAGCTTGTACTCTACGTATGACGCTCGTCCGCACTTCCCCGTAAGCTGAATAAAATCAGAGGCACCTGAAGACCTCGCAGCATCTGCCAGCGCGTTGGCTAGCTGCACCGCACTGTTATGCCATTTCTCATGGCACCTGTTCAGCTGCACCGCCCCTAGCACGTGATACGCCACAGTAACCACAAGAATTGCCGTGAATACGCCTATTAATAGCTGAAACACCGCCTCAACACCGCGTCTCACGGCGCACCACCAACAGCGCTGCCAGCACGAGCGTACATGGGCTTGATCACGCCAAACATTAGGATTGCGGCAATCACTGCAAGGACAAGGAGGTATATAACGGTCCAGTCAGAGGACCCTCTGTCGTCCATGTGTAGAAAAAGGATCGGGAAAATAAAAAGATGTAGTGATGTCAAGACACTTTGCTAAACACCACTTTGCAACACACGTTACACGTGTCTGGGGTACAACTGGAGCAGTATGGGGACGCTGAACCTGATAGGGCACTACAAACAACAGATATTTGGCCACGGAGCTTAGCACCAGAGTATTCTAGCACGTAATCATCATAACTCGCCGGCTTCCAGCCGCCAGTCTGATCAACGTAGCAAACGCAGCTAGGATCAATGACCGCTGCTGCAGCTGCAGCCCGCAGATTGATAAGCATGCCGTGGTCAAAAACCACCGGTTGGGACGTCCTTGCGCCGCCCTCCCTAGCAAGGTTTTTGATAGATTGTTTTACAAAGTCGTCGGGGTTCTGAGTTAGCGGCCTAACTGGCCCGAGAATGCTCAAAAGTACCATAAGAATTGCACCGGCAATGACTGCCGCAATGAGGAGACGAAACACTTCGAATGCCTGACCTCTTCCCATAGGACTCACCTTGTGTAGAAAAAGGATCGGGAAAATAAAAAGATGGGGGTGTATCACCCGGAGGCCTTCTTGAAGTAAACGGTGCACTCAATGGGACAGCTGCTACCACTCTCGGGAGGATTGCAGATAACCTGAATGTAACCACGAACCTTGGGGCCGCTATACGTACAAACTTTATCAGAACAATCCCATCCACTAACCTCAGACGTATCCGCCGTCACACAGTCGGAACTTATTACAGCCGCACCAGCAGCGGCCTTCAGGTTCACCATCATGCCAGTTTTGAAAACAATCGTGTTAGACGACTTTGCACCACCCTCCGCAGCCATACTCTTCACGGCCTGGCGGACGAAATCGTCTGGATCCTGCGTAGTTATCGTCAGGCCGCCTAGGACGTTCAACAGAACCATAAGGATGGCACCAGCAATAACGGCCGCAATGAGCAGCCTGAATACCTCGAATGCCTGTCCTCTTCTCATAGTATCACCTCGCTACGGAAAGGTATTGGAAGAATAAAAAGATGTCGGAATCACCCGCAGGGAGATGCTGGTGGCTGTTTGTTAAAATAAGCATTACAGTGCATGGTTCCCCCATCGCAGCAGACGGTCAGAGTAGCACGGACGCTTTTCTTAGCTGTGATTGACTTGTTGTCACTACTGACGCGAAAACCAGACCCCCCATAGAAAGTAACACTAGGACAGTATGCACCACCCTTGCACAACAGCCCCTTGACCTGATCCTCATCCAAGTAGAAGCCCGGAGAGTACGCAATGGTACCGTTGGCGGTTGCGCACTCACACCCGAGGCTGGTAATAGATGCTTGATACGCGGAGAGGAAAACTGTTTTCGTTTCCTTCAAAAACACGGGCTCCATGGGGCCAGCTAGCTTCGGAGCAATGACCATAACGATTCCTGCAAACGCTGCCGCGAAAACGGCCCAAACAAGGTAGTTCATAACGGTGTACTCCTGTCCCCGCACGATTACACCCCCACTGAGCTTACAAGCTGTAGAGACGCGTAAGAAACAACCACATAGATTACAGCAGCCACAATTACGGCATAGCTCATCTTGACAAACATACCGATCCGATCGCGACCGTTCAGAAGGTACACAGAGAAGTATGTCAGCAGAGCAGCAACTTCGAGTACGTACACTCCCACCGCTGCCAGGAATATCCATGACGGCATGCTAAGAACCTGCGAATTTCCAATACTACTAAATCCCTTTGTGTTTAGGCCAAACTGGGACATCGCATCGCTGACATCTGAACTTTGGGCTCCTGAAAGGTCTAAACCCGCAAGAGAGTTCATAATCACCTTTTCGAGGGCGACGGTGATGCCTAGAACCGCAGGCGCAACAAACATTCCCATTAGCATCATCATGCTGGCGATTTCACTCAGCTTGTTCCGAATGGACTTGACCACATCCTCCTCATCCCTCAGCTGCTCAGAAAGAACCACAAGAGCCTTCGCAGCCAACTCCGTGCCCAGGGTTACCGATGAGACCAGCACATCAAAGGCGTCGTGCAGGCGCTTGGATGGGATGTCATTCAACACTCCGAAGGCAGGAGAAAACACGGCGTCTCGAATAGTAAGCCCAAGAACGCGAATATTGTAGGCGATGCGTTCGAAGATCCTTGCGATCTTGGTCTCGGGCAGGTTCTCATTCACTGCAAGCAAGGCATTCTCAAGAGGTTTTCCCTCACCCATACGGGAAGCAAGAACGTACACTGCGTCCTTGAACTCATCCTCCATGCGCATGATGTCTGACTGGTACTTAGACTTTGGAGTGTAGAGCTGACGTAGGTAAATAGCAACGGCAGCAGCAATAGCAAGAAATACGGCATAGATCAACGCGTAAGGTGTCAGGTCATAGGTCTGCGTGATGAACTGATACTTATATGGGTATGCCTTGGGGTGCGAGAGGATATCCTCCACCGTAGCGACAGGCATGCTTAGCTCCTTAGCCACCTTCGCAGGGGTAACGTCCAGCACAAGGTGGAGTCCATACCCCATCGCGAGTATAAGAATGAATACACCTGCGGCAGAAAGCATTGCGCGGTTCTTAATCGCTTTATAGTTCTTTACGTAGCGGTCAGGGATGTCTGGAGGTTCATACACGTTGGGACGCTGAGATATGACGTACTTCGCGAAAAACAACGTGAGAAGGGGAAGAGCAATATCATACGTTCCAAATATGAAGTATGGGCTGGCGAGCATCTGATTGTTTGAGAATGCTGCGCCAATTGGAAGGATAATGAAAACAAGCAAGGGCAAAAACACACCAACGTAGAACAGTTGTATTGAAGGCATGTACAGCGCATCAGCCTGTGCAAGCATCTTCTCCTTAACTCCCGCTTTTGCCTCGCGTAGAGCGGCGTCAAGAATCACGTATCGCTTCGCATCATCTCCCTCAAGCAATGAGGAACGAATACGCATGAGGGCGTGCTTGAACTCGCCGGAGTAATAACCTATCTGGTACGCAACGCTGTCAATACCCTCCTCTATCGTTCTTATAACACCCAGCTGCGTGTTCCACAGCACCTTTGCCAGCTTGTTAGCAAAAAATCCCTTTCCGTGCTCCGTGGCAAACTTCACGCCGTGCTCAAGGTTTGGAACGAGCTTCATAGACATAACAAAGTAGCCGAGGGTCCGCAGCGCTGGGAACATATCCTGCTGAAAACGTTTCTTCGCCTCGGACACAGGCATGCTGAGAACAGAGTAGTACCCGCCAGCCCAGAAAACGAGGGGCAGGGAGAGGAAAAAGAGCAACATGGGGTTCGTGATGTAGTCCATGGGGTATTGAAGCATGTCCTCTATGCCATTAGGCTCGATGAAAAACATGTAGATGAGCACGAACGAAACTACGAGACCTGCAACAGCAGAGTAGAGAGCAACCATTTTGGCTGCAGAGTACACGGCCTCCGGTTCCACGGGCCACTCAAGATACTCCAAGGCGTGCTTGACCTCTGGGCTAACCTGCCCTTTGTAAGGATACTTCTTCGCAGCCTGCTCGCAGAACTCGATGAACTGCTCTGTCGAGGACTTCTGTTCCTTGCCCTTTGGCTTCTTCAACCCGAGGAACTCAGCGATGCCCATGTGCCTCTCTCCTCGCCAACACGCGCTTCAGCAGGACCTCATTCACCCACGTCTTCCACTCCTCCAATATGCTATCATAATCTGGGGAGCCGTGCTCCTCTATGCTCTTCTCCTTGAGCAGAAGGAACTTGTTGTGCGCCGGAACAGTATTGACTCCCTCCAAAAGCTCGGGAACATTGTGCTTCCGCTTTAAATCCACGAGATACTTCTTGGTGAACGCCCTCGCGTTGATCTCCTCCCATATCTGCTCGTAACTAAGCCCGCGGAGCTCCATCACCTTGGAAAACAGATCTGACTCCTTTATGTTATCTTCAAGCAGCTGGAGAGCATCCTCCTTTGCACTGTAACGCATCAGATCCAAGAACCCCCCCTCTTCCATGGGGTCGTGGTTCCAGTGCTTGCGGATCTCGGTCACTGCCACGGTACGCCTGTGACGGCGTAGAGATCCAGCAAAACGGATAGGTGCGTTGACCACAACGATATCCGTCGCCTTGAAAGACGTGGTGGGCACACCAAGATCGTTCACAACACGGTCCCAGACGGAATAGGCCGAATCGCCGTGGATCGTCCCCATGACAACGCTACCTGCAGCTCCGACACGCATCGCCTCATACAGCACCTTTGCCTCCTTAGAACGGACCTCTCCGATGACAATAGCGGAATCACCCAGACGGAGTGCGGTGCGTAGAGCGTCCTCTGGTGGCAGTTCGCCCGACGCGCCGCCGGCGATAGGACTCTTGGTCTTCAAGCGTTGAATGTGAAAGCCGAGGTGGCTTATCTCCTCAACAGGAATCTCAAGGGTGTCTTCCTGGGTGAGTATACGCTGATTCTGAGGTATTTCAAGGATTAGGGACGTCATGAGCGATGTTTTTCCTGCTCCACGAGAACCTGCCACGAGCATGGTCGCCTGAGAGTCTATAAAGAAGGATAGAAGGCCTGCACCCAGTGGCGTGATCATCTTGTTATCTATGAACTGGGGGAGGGTCCAAGGTGTGGGCTTGTGCAGACGGAAAGCGAAAGCAATACCATCTGGCGAGAGCGGTGGCCCAATCACAGCCACACGGGCGGAGACGTCCGGAAGATCGTAGTCCAGAACGGGATGGCTCTCATCAAAGGGACGGCCGCTCATGGCACGGAATTTTGACACGAGGGAGAGGGCGTCCTCAGCAGAGAGAACCACGTTGCTCTGACACTGGCCGTACTCCGAGTGGACCAAATATACGGGCTTCGCACCGAGGGGCGAGTCCACATAGATATCTGTGATCCTCTTGTCCATGAGGAGCAATTCGAGAAGACCGTATCCCACAGTGTGCCTCGCAAGGATATTTGCAAGGAAGCGCACGTCCTTTGAAGAAAGTTTCACGCCCTGTTGCTTCGCCACGTCGCGTATGGTATCCTCGTATATCTCGAGGAACTGCCCGCGCCCCGGGGAGCCGTGCATGAGAATGGCGGACTTCGGAGCATATTGGGATACGAGCTCCTTGGTCTTTTGCATAACCACATACTGCTGCTCAGGTAGGGAGAACTCGGGAGGCACAAGGTAGTAGAGCGGCTCTACTTGATCGGGGTGCTTGTATATGAACACCTCTGCATCCATGACCGTGTATTGGTCCAAGAGTTCCAAATCCTCCTCGGCGGCAAGGAGCACGCGAGACTCCACGAAGGATGGCTTGAGCTGGGGCTGGAAGATGAGTGAATAGAAAGAGCGGTCCTTGGGAATCTTCCCGACACGGAGGATGTATGACTTCGCCTTGGATATCAGTGCCGTGCTCTCCATGACTGCCTTGACGGTCTTGAGAATCTTTAGAAACTTCACGGCGCACTCCTTAAACTGGGGGGCAGCCTCTGCCTTTGCGTTGATTCGCTTTATGAGCCCGAGGATCTGGACGTAGGCGGAAACGGGGTCAGACATCCAGACGTCATGGAGGATCTTGACGAGATCGGTACCTTCCCTTTTGAAGGCTTTTGCACAGCCCTTACCCATCTTCTCAACGATGGAGAAACTCCAAAGGCCTGCGTCCTTAAACTTCCGCGCGGCGAGAGCTACCTCTCGAAGTAGCCTCACCTGTTTCTCGTCGTAGTATCGCTCATAAACGTCCGAGAGAACAATGGAATCTACCTTGTTGCGCATTAGTGCCTTGACCACAACGCGCATGGTCTCAGGATAGTTGGCGAGGGATGGACCAATCGTGGGAGGGCTAGCACGAACCACAAGAACCCGCTTGTCCCCAACCTCTCGAACCTCGTAGAGTTGATCCTCCGGCACAACGTCTAAAAGGCAACAATAATATATATGCCTTGTGGCTGAGAAAGTAGAAGAATTTCTGCGCGCGCTTGCAAAAATATTGGCTCCCTTCCTCGCCCTAGAGATCCTCGTTACTCCCTTCAAGAGCAGCATAGCAGGATGGGCCAATACCGTGGCTCACGCCATAATTCCTGGAAAATACACGATCATATGGGCCTGCACAGGCATCGACGAGCTCGTGCTCCTCGCATCTGCAATCGCCGTAACACCGACAGACCTGAAAACCAAGCTGATGGGATTCTTAGTGGCAGCAGCACTGTTCGAGGGATACAACGCCTTGCGCATATGGATAACCGCTGCACACCCCGTTCCACTGCTCCACGACGTGCTCTTCAGATGGGGCGGGTTCTTGTTGGTTCTCCTCCTTTTCTGGGGGTATGTGAAGTATTATAAAATCCGAAAGCATTTAGTAGAACATGGTTGACGTAAGGGAAGCCCTAGAAGGCATCTACAAGAAGGCTGAAGACGCGTTCTATACATTGCTCGATTGGCTTGACGACCACGGCGTGCCCGCATACGCCGCCCACGACTGGCTGGAGGACCACGGAATTCCTCCGTTCCCAGCATTCGCCGCAACAATTCTCCTGCTCATCGGTGGGCTCGCGTTCATCCTCGGCTCATCTCCAACGTACACCGTCATGGTAACGGTTACCGACGGGCAGACCGGGCTTGGCGTGCCCCACGCATCGGTCGCTCTCATGTCAGGAGGGGAAGTAATAGCCACAACGACAACGAACAGCTCAGGAACAGCAATATTCTCGGGCATAAAGGAAGGCACGTACACTGTAAGGGTGCACGCGGATAACTATTCACCCGCTCAAAGCACCATCACTGTGGCTTCAGATATGAGCAACGCATCCATAACGCTCGAACCGCTCAACTCCGGCGAATTCTGCCTAAGGGTAACTGATGGGTCAGGCAACAGCATCGTCAACGCGCAGGTAACTATTGGTGGAAAGCTTGCCCAGTACGATCCAGACTACGACGAGTACTGTGGGAAAGTAAACAACGACATAGTGTCTATTACCGTGTTAGCTGACGGCTATGCCACGTACACCAACTCCGTCTCCGCAGACGAGGGTACAAAGGAGCACCCCTTCGATGTCGTCCTCACACCCCAAACAGCCAGCGCTGCAGGGGCATCCTACTCTGTAGGCGTGAAGGTGTATGGCTCGGACGGAGAACCGCTAACATACACCCCCGTCTACCTCTACTCTGCGGACGGATCTAAAATGATACAGCAAACCGTAACGGGTGACAGCGGGACTGCATCATT
Source organism: uncultured archaeon (assembly GCA_964451455.1). Lineage (GTDB taxonomy): Archaea > Iainarchaeota > Iainarchaeia > JAADDC01 > JAADDC01 > SZUA-1452. The sequence continues at coordinate 5,636 of CAYVHT010000005.1, read as the reverse complement.
CAACGAGGTGCCCGCAGGGCAATACCTCCTTGTGGCGACAGATCCAGCAACACACACGGCAATATCTAAAACGATACGACTAGACGAAGACAAAGACGTGGAGCTAGACATGAACTCTTCCGACGCATACCACTACGAAAGCAACAACTACGTCCCTGTTAACGTCGGCCCAGTAGATGGAAGCGATCTCAACCAAGCCATTGCAGATGTGAACTCCGATGGGACTATAGGCACAGGGGGTGGAGTAACTGACAGCAGCATGGTGCCCGTTGTGTTCGAGGTGTACGACGCCAAGACGGGCGAACCCGTAAAAGGCGTACAAATCCGCGTGCAGAGTGCCACGTTCAGCACAACCGTCACCACGGGGAACGACGGCAAAGTGGATACAAACGTGCCAGTGGGCGAGTATAACATAACAGTTTCACCAGAAGAGAATTACCTGAGCTACACCACGACGAGGAAGATCAACAAGAGCGGCGCATGGATCACCCTGCCCTTGCACCATGACTACAGTCCCGTAATCACACTCCTTGGACTATTCGGGCCAGGAGGAGAGGTAGGCACACTGCACAACGGAGACACGACTACGCTACGCTTCCAGGTAGTCGTCCCATACAACGTGAAGTCCGCAAAGCTCACTGTGGGCGTTGGTGAGAAATGGCAGGATAGGGAAGAAATTCTCTCCGAGCTCTCTGTGGATGGTGAGGTAAACAGAACTTACGACCTAACACGCTATGCGGAGAGCGTAAAGGAGATTCCCGTGGCAATAAACGTGACGGGAGCTCCCGAAAACATGGGAGATAATCCGCGCATATACTGGACCTACACGGTCACGACAAAGGATGGGAACACCACCACGCTCAAAGGGCAGATTAGGCCCACAATCACGAAGAACATCATACGCTGCGGCTACGGATGGGGCATGCACTTCGAAGTGATCGGCCCAAAACCCGAAGACTTCGTGCTCTACCCCAACACAAACTACACCGTCCGCGTTGAATATGCCAAGTGTTCAGAAGGTGGCCAGAGCCCATCTGTCGCGCTATACATAGACAGGAACGCTATGGGAAGCGCACCCGTAAACGCATCAAAGCGCTATGACTACGGCGTGGCAAATATCCCCCTCAAGTTCACCCCACAGCAAGCGGGCAAACACAAGATAGACGTGCGCCTCGTTGCCGGAGATGAAAACGTTCTGGCTAGAAAGTACGTATTCTACGGTGTAATAAGAGAGGTGCCACCCGCATACAAGTATTCAGTCGGCCTGCCACACGGTGCAAAGCTTGCGTACAAGGGCATACCTACAGTGGTGACTGTTGGAACTTGGGCACACGAGAGGAACGTTACCTCCGCATTCATTACCCTCAAGTACAACGGACAAGACGGCAAGACGAAGACAGAGTCCGCACACGTAACGTTCCCGCCCTACGAGCAGTGGAATTACAAAGAGTTTAACGTGACAGCCTATGGGGATGCCATTGATGTGACCATACAGTTCCTATCCCCCAACGGCAAGATCCTTTACCGTGAGGAGAATAAACTCAACGTGGTGGATTTCCTCGCCCCAGTTTCCATACACTTTACCGATGCCCTGACTGGTGAAGACGTCAATGGGGTCACGGCGGTTCTGGAGAATAATGCGCATAGCTACACTCTCGTATCCGAAGCAAACGGCTGGGCAGAAGGTAACATAGCTCTAGGGGACTACACGCTGACCGTGGTGCCGCCAGAGGGCTACGTATCCTTCTCCATGCCGCTCAAGGTAGAAGATGGCATGTCCCCGATATCACTGAACCTCCACCACGACTACAACGCCTTCGTGGACCTCGTCGGCATGTACTTACCCAACGGCGCAAGCGTTGGAACGTTGCCCATGGGCCAAAAGGTCACCCTACGCTTCCAGCTGGGCATACCATATGACGTGAATACGGCACGGTTTGATGTTAACGTAGGCGCAAAGTGGATGACCGATGAGGAAGTAAAAGCCATGGCCACCATCAACGGTGGTCGTTCCACCACATACGATCTCTCCAACGAAGCGGAGAGCATACAGACCATAGACGTGCCCGTATCGGTGGTTGCCAATCTTGAGAACGACGAGGAGCGCATTCGCATCTCCTGGAGTTACACATACTCCGACAAGAACGGTACTCACACAATCACGGGCTATATCTACCCGGGCATAACGAAGGATGCCTTGCGGTGCGGCGATGGTTGGGCCACGAACTTTGACGTGCTCGGTCCGAAGCCTGAGCTGCACAAGGTATTCCCCAACACGAACTACAAGATCCACGTGGTGTACGCAAAGTGCACAGAAGATGCTCCAAACCCATCCGCAGTCTTCTACGTGGATAAGAACAAGATGGGTTCGGGAGCAGTGAGGGCTGCGAGACGTTACGACTTTGGAACCGCAGACATCGCTGCCACGTTCACTCCAGAGCAAGCAGGAATCCGAAAATTTGACGTGCGCCTCGTTGCCGGAGATGAAAACGTTCTAGCCAGGAAATTCAAGTACTATGAGGTGTTAAAGCGCGGCCGAGAGGTGTGCATGCAGATCACAACGACGCCCGACATACCGTACATAGGGAAGCCCGTGCTCGTCAAGGCAACACCAACTGACTGCAACGGGAACGTGCTAAAAGACGTGAAGCTCTCCGAGATAAACATGCTTATAACCGGCGGACACGCGGTGGACAACCCTCCGCTCTACATGGAGCCCGCCGGAGACCACTTTGAGTACAGCTTTGTTCCCCAGCGCTATGGCGACCTGATGTTTGCCTGCAAGTCCAAGACGTACGTGTGTAAAGCAGTAAAGCCAGATACGATCTGGGTGTTCGCAAAGAGTGGCATAGAGATCACTGGCGAGAAGATATTCTGGGTACCAAAGGCCAACCACAACGGCGTGAAGAGGATAAACTCTGGGAAGTTCCACCTCTTCAACTATACGATCTACCCCGTGAAAACAGATGAAATAAATGTAACCTGCGACGACAAGGACGCAGAGGCAATGGCAACGCTTCCGGGCGTGGCACAGCCCGGCACGTACTCTGACTTCACAGTACGCGTGTCCTACGCCGGGAAAGGGAGCAACTTCAAGTGCACCATATTTGCCAAGGCCCACTACCAGGGGCCCAACAAGATTCGCCGCTACATGACCGCGAAGTACACGTTCACCGTAGCAACGGGCGACCTACAACTGGCGGTATACGCGCCGAAGGAAGTAGACGTCATACCGGGCGTGTCCAAAGAGTTTAACGTGATCGTGGGGACAAATAACGACAACCGCACGGACGTCACAGGCGTAACCGTGAACGCGCACACACTCGACAACGATCTCCAGGTGAAGGTTCGCCCCAACAGGGTAGAACTCCCGCCAGGCGCAACCAGGAGCTTCACGGTAACGGTAACGGCAAGGGGACAGGCAAGAACAGCACGCATACGCTTCGATGCAACGGGTAAGGTCGGCCTGTACACGGTTAACTCAAATACGGGCGAGACCATCGTCAACGTTCAGAACCCGGGCATCGTGGAGGCGAACATCATAAAGCCCACCGGCAAGGAAACGGGCGTGGAAATAAACGGAACGTCTGCAACCATCGACCTGGGTTTCTACAAGGACAAGAAGCTCACGGTTCGCCTGAAGAACCTTACCACCCTGCCCATATACGTCTATCCGGAGACCCTTGTGGCAAGCAGCGCTCACGTCTCCCTGAGCATGGATGGTAAAAGGGAGGTGCCATACGAGCTAGCAGGAAAGGCTACCCACAGCTGGACCTATACCATTCATCCCAAGAGCGACGCACCCTTTGACCCAGAAAAGATCACCCTGAAGTTCAAGATAGCCGCGAGGAGTGCAAACGGGAGGCTCGTCTATCCCGTGCCTGAGATCCAGTTCCCCATAACGTTTAGCCGCCATAGCCCCACGTGCCTGCAGATCAAGCCGGCGCTCACGGGCGGTAGCGCATCTCCAAACAAGCCCGTGGCCGTGAAGATCATAAACAACTGCGGTTTCGCAGTAGATGTGCAGGCAGTGGCAGCTAATGCGAAGATCCAGCCCGAGCAGATCCACGTGAGCGAAGACGGCAACTACTACACCATAACGTTCTCCAAGATAGGAACATATGCCACATACGTGCGTGGAATCGGCCACTACTCCGACATACGCTCCAACACTGTGACGATCAAGGTAAGCGCCGTGGAGCAGAAGACTGGCACTGCAACGATACCAAGCTGCAGCGAGGGTGGAAAGAGCATTGAGGTAAATTTCTTCAGCATCAACGACGCTCCCTTCGCTGGTACAGGTGACTGTAGGATAGACTACTGCGGTTACGCCGAAACGAAGAAGTACCTAGCAGCCCAGATCGCCAGGATCTACCAGGCTGCCCAGAAGGCCGAGCAACTAGGCAAGTGCACCAACGAGTTCTGCGACGTGACAGGAGAGATCGCCAACACGAACATGACGATACACGTGAAGTCACTCCCAGCAATTGTGGACTGGCAGGACGTGGCAGACACTGTAAGCAAGACTGCTGGCATACAGCTACAGGTAAGAGAGGGTAAGCCAGATCTGGCAAACACCGCTGCAAGCACGCTATTTGAGACGGGAAGTGTGATAAAAGAGCCTGGAGATTACAAGATTGTCTTCCACGCATACCGTAACCGCCTCTACCCCGACGAGATCGTCATCTCGGCCGAGGTAAAGGGAAAGGATCTTGACAAGAAATACTACAATGGCTTCTACGCGCCACTCTTCGTCAACCTCGGCGAATATAAGGGCGAGGGAGTAGCGCAGACCACCGTGGAACCAGGGACAAAGACTTATATCGTCATATCCCAGAACGAGAGCAACCCTGTGGTCAAGAGGCTCGTGGCACAGGAGATGCTAGAGAAGGCCTTTAGCAAGAAGCGCCTTGACCCGCACGTAGCGGGAGCACAAGGGAAGAGTGGCCCACAGCTCATAATAAAGTATGGAGACTGCAACGGCATGTTCCTGGCATCTGTGAGCCCGAACAAGGATGTAACAATAACCATATGTAACTCCTACATCTCTGGCATAACCGACCCCAACGGCGACTCCCGAGTGGACAAGCTCGCCAAGACGTTCTACCACTTCCTGGCCATGGACGGATCCGTGCAGGGCTGCATGAAAGGAAAGGGCTTCCTCGTACGCGGATATAGCGAGAAGCTGGCCCAGACAAAACTCGCCGCGACGAACGACATCTTCGTCATGCCCGGCGTGTGGTCCTGGAGGACGCTGACATTCAACCTCGGCGTGGAGGGCGTGCCCAGGACGTTCAAGATTATCAGCTTCGCGGTGAACGGTGTAGAGAAGGACGAGGACATCCAGATCAAGCTAAAGAACGGCACGATACTGAAGAAGGACGTCACAGTCTCAGTGGGCCCAGACGGATCCGTTGACGCCAGCATCTGGCTTAGCCCAACGGAGGATTACCGCGATATGGTCTCCGTGGTCCTCGGCCTGGAAGACACCATATCCCACCAGAAGTTCCTCGGAGTGATCCACATCCATCCTGTTGCCGTGAAGGAATCTGACCTGATCAAGATAGCAATCGGTCCGAATTACCAGCTGCCGGGAGACACGTATGGAAGATATCCGGCGCAGCTCCTTGCAAACA
>CAYVHT010000004.1:0-44227 GCA_964451455.1 uncultured archaeon | reverse complement strand
TCCGTTAAGGGCCCAGAGGTTCTTTCTAAGTGGGTGGGCGAGAGTGAGAAGGCCATACGTGAGATATTTACAAAGGCGCGTCAAGCAGCGCCCTGTGTTATTTTCATCGACGAGATCGACGCCATTGCGCCGCGTAGGGGCGGAGACGATACCCATGTGACTGATAGAATCGTGAACCAATTACTCACTGAGATGGATGGAATTTCCGAGCTAAAAGATGTCGTAGTCATCGCCGCAACGAATCGGCCGGACATCATAGATCCCTCTCTTCTCCGTCCAGGCCGATTTGACCGCGTTATATATGTGCCTCCGCCGGACAAGGCTGCCCGTCTCGAGATTTTGAAGGTACATACCAAGGGTGTGCCGCTGGCGGACGACGTGAACTTGGGCGAGCTGGCAGAGGCTACGGAGGGTTACACAGGAGCGGATCTTGCGGCCCTTGTTCGTGAAGCAGCGCTTGTGGCACTTCGACGCAACAACATGGAGCCCACCAAGGTCACTATGGATGATTTCAAGAATGCTATGGAGCTGGTTGGCCCATCGCTTGACAAGGATACTGTGGCATTCTATGAGGCTTTCAGCAAGTTGCTCTCTCAGAAGGTTGTACGCAAGATTGTGGCAAAGAAGGAGAAGGCGCCTGACTACTTTGGTTGACGCCCAGTTTTTTAACAATTCTTCCTTTTCATCTATTGCGATCGAGTGGGTGCCGCGGTAGCTCAGTCCGGTAGAGCGGCCGCCTTGTAAGCGGCAGGTCGCGGGTTCAAATCCCGCCCGCGGCTTTCATTCTCTTTTTCGGAGGTATTCTTAGCTTCCCCAATTCATACAATTCTGTGGTGTGGTCGGCTGCGAAGCAACCGGCCTCGCGTCAGCGCCGGCCGATGTGACGGCCGTTCGGAATCCCGCCCGCGGCTTATTCCTTCTATCCTAATCCTTGAGTGTGCTAATTTTCCGTAGGATGTCGCCTATTCCGTTGTTCTTGAACTGGTGGTTTTCTATGAGCTGCATCACGCGTGGATCTCTGCTGGCGATACCCCAGATAAGTGTATCTACCGCGCCTTGCTCCTGCCCCATCCGTTTGCTCCATACAATGGCCTTTCTCACAATTCCACGTATTTTGTTTTGACGGAACAATCTCTGCAAGTTTTCCACCTGTTCAATTTTTGCCCCTTTTTCTGCCAAGATCCTTTCGATTCTCTTCAATTCATCTTCACTGAACTCCTCCCAATGTCTCGTGTTTTCCACGTTGCCGAGGTCTAGTTCTTGTGAAAGGCCTAGGAGCTTATCTCTGCCGGATGTTGTGGATAGTGCACGTATTGCGTCGGCTCTTTCGAGCTTCCCATGGACAATCTTGTTTAACCTATTTTGGAGGGTCTCTTCGTGGCTTCTCTGCCCGTATTCTATCATCTTTAGGTACATTTTCGCCTCTGTTGTTTTTCCTTGATCTATCGCTTCAAGCACTTTCGCGTAGTGGCTGTGGATATCTATATTTTCCGCATTTAGGCGTTTAACGTGCTCGCCTATGTGGGTTTTTGCTTCTTCTGGCTCGTCTGGAAGTTTTTCTAAGGCTGCTCTTATTGCTTCGCGCCCCTTTCTTATTATATTTAGCCTTTTGCGTATTTCCTCTTCATCCAGGTCCTCTGGAGCTATCTTTGCGTCCTTTAGCATTTTTTCCGTGATTTCCGGAAGACTGTTGCCAACGGCTCTTAGCACGATTCTTGTGAGTATCTTTCTCTGCGGAGATAGCTTTTCAGGATTCTTGACTACGTACAGTGGCGGTGTTGCGTGAGGAATGAGGTATCGTACGAGCACATCTGCCGCCACGCTGGGTGGCAGGTGTTTTAGGCGTTGTATTGTGTGTATTGCGTTTTTCACACCACGTTTTCCATCTATTGCAGCTTGCATTCCGATAAAGTATCCCGTAGCCTCGCCCACGTTTCTGAACTTCCCACCATGTGGAATCTCGATTTGTTCTATCTGCTTGAGGATGTCTTCGAGGCCTGCCTCCCGTATCATCTTTCCTGCTGCTCGTGCGTGAATTTTATTGTGGTATAGTTCTCTCAGGTCTTCCGATCCCGTGGCCAAGAACTGGGCGTGCTCCAGCGCATGGCGAAGACCCCTCTCAATGTACGCTAGTTCCATTTCATCACCTCTGGTAGGACGATCTTGCCTGGCTCAATCCCCAGCCTCTTTTTCATCCTACACACCGCGCAGATCTCTCCATTGGTTGGTGCACCGCAGTACTTGCACGCGTGCAGTCTTACACTCTCCCCAGTGACTCCTGCCAGTCTTGCCAACTTCATAACGTTTTTTACGAAGGCCTTACGTGTTCCTGGTCTTTTCTGTTCTACCACGTCGAATGATCTGCGTATGTGATATGTGGGGGCGAACTGTTGAAACGGGCATCGCGTGTTGGTGTACGGCACGTTGTTCTCGTCTGCGAACCGCTTTATTTCCCATTCTTGCACCCAGAAGAGTGGTTTTATTTTTCTGACTGCGAGCTCTGTTTCTGGGAGTATTGGGGATAGTTTCGCTATGTAACTCACCTGCCCGTTGATCAGGTTGTTTATGATGAATCCCACAGAGTCGTCCAGGTTGTGTCCTGTTGCAACGACGTTGTAACCGAGCATTTTAGGGATTATATTTTGATAATACCGCTTTAACACGCCACACACGTGGCAGGGCACTCGATGGAGCTTCTTTGCGATCTCTTCGAGCCCCATTCCCCATTCTTTTTTCCATTCGTGGACGTAGAGCGGCACGTTTAGCTTCCTGGCAAGCTTTTCTGCCGTTTTCCTCGCGTCATTCGAGTATTCGTGTATCTGCTGATCTAGATGTAGTAGTGCTACCTTTATTCCCAGTTCCTCCGCGTGCTTTGCAAGAATCCACGCTGCTACGGCACTGTCTTTCCCGCCAGAGACAGCAATCATTACCTTGTCTCCCTTTCTGACGAGTCGCTCTCCCCTTACGAGCCCTAGGATCCTTTCCTCAATGCCTTTTGCCATCACATCCTCTCCGGCACGTCTATTAGCAGTAGATTCAAGGACGTCTCTAGCACGTTATGGAATCCCTTCACGATGCCCAGACGGAAGGATCGCGTCGGTTCCTCTGACTGGAGGACGGGATTTCTGTCGTAGAAGCCGTGGAACGTCCTGGCCAGCTCGTACGCATACTTTGCCAGCATGTGTGGTCTATCCTTTGCCATGACGTCTGATAACACCTCTGGGAATCGTGCCACGAGCTTTATCATCTTCCACTCATCGTTGTTCACCTCTTCAGGGACTTTGGTTTTCCACTCCTCCGCTTTCTCCAGAATCTTCCTCGCGCGCACCGCAGAGTACTGGAGGTATGGTCCTGTGTCCCCTTCAAAGGAAAGGATCCTTGACCACTCGAATGTTATGTTCTTCTCCGGTTCCACCTTTAGAATCGCGTAGTTCACTGCGCCTACGCCTATCTTTCTTGCATCTACCTCGTTATATGTCCCCCTCTTCTTCATCTCATTCCCTGCGAGTGCTATTGCTTTGTTGAGCACATCCTCCAGGAAAACTACCCTGCCTTTCCTTGTGGACATCTTGCCCTCTGGTAGGTTTATGAGGCCGAAGGGCACGTGTATTAGTTCTTCTTTTACCCCTAGCTTTCTTGCCAGCCAGAAGAGTTTCCTGAAGTGGTCGCTCTGCTCAGCACCTACGATGTATATGAGTTTCTTCGGGCTGTAGTGTTCTATTCTGTCAAGCAGCGCCGCAAGATCGCGTGACAGGTAGAGTGTGGTTCCGTCTGACTTGAGGATAACGTCTTATCCCCAATCGCCGAAGTCCACAATAACTGCTCCTGTTTCTGGGTCTCTCTCTGCCACACCCATTTTCAGCAGAGTTTCGGCCAGTTCTCTTGCTCTTTCCACGTAGAACGACTCTCCGCTGATTTCGTCGAACTCAACGCCAAGCATCTCGTATATCTTCTCCGCGTATCGTATTGTCAGCTCTCTGAACTTTTTCCAGAGCTCCACGTACTCTTTTTCCCCTTCTTCTAGCCGCCTGTACGCTTCTCTTGCCTCTTCCTCTAGTTTCGGATCTTTTTCGGCCTCCTCGTGAAACTTCACGTAAATTCTAAGGAGTTCCTTGATCGGTTCTTTCTCCAGTGCCTGACCATCTACCCATTTTTTGTATGCGACGATGAGTTTGCCGAACTGTGTCCCTATATCTCCCAGATAGTTGATTCCTATCGCCTCGACGCCCCTATATCTATATATCCTTCTGAGAGACCCGCCTATTATTGTGGAGCGTAAATGGCCGACGTGCATCGGCTTTGCAACGTTGATGGACGAGTAATCGATAACTACGCGCGCCCTCTTTGCGTTCTCTGCACCGTAGTTCGAGTTTGCAGCCTTTTCCAGAACATCCTTTGCCACTTCATCTCTTTTTAGGAAGATGTTCGCATACCCTCCAACCACTTCGACCCTGTCGATGAGCGGATGGTCTATTTTCTCGGCAAATTGCTTTGCTGCCTTCTCTGGAGAAACGTGAAGCACCTTTGCCAGTTTGAAGCCCACGGGTATTGCAAGGTCCCCCATCTTCTCCTCCGGCGGATACTGAACGGGAACACTAGCATCACTCTCTGCTGCCAGTTCTCCAAGGTACCTTTTAACCTCTAGAAATGCGTTCATGTACACATCCGAGCCAAGCATCAAAAAAATCTTGACCCTCTGGCTTTTCTTCACTCAGGTATAAATACCCCGCGTGCGTTCTTACCACATGCTCCGTATCGCCTACGACGTGCGAGGGATATACCCTGACGACGTAAACGAGGATCTTGCCTACCATCTCGGTTACGTCTTTGGTATGGAAAGAGATACTGTCGTTGTCGCCCATGATTACCGCCACGGCAGCGAGAAGCTCTACAGGTCGTTGATCGAGGGCTTGAAGGCCGCCGGAACAATGGTATACACGCTGGGCGCTGTTCCTACTCCTGTTCTTTCCTTTTCTATTCGCGCCACAAAGGCAAATGGCGGTATAATGGTTACCGCGTCACATAATCCCCCTGAGTACAACGGTTTCAAATTTTTCGATTCACAGGGTTTTTCTCTCCCCCGCGAAGAGATCCTGGGCGTTGTTGAGAACGCAGATAATGTGAACGTCCACGAGAGCCCTGATGGGTGCGAGGTTCCTGTAGATATTCGCGAGAAGTATGCTGCATCGCTTCCAACCTTTGAGCGAAGGAGGGTTGTGGTGGATTTCGGTAACGGGGTAGGTGCATGGTTCAAGCCAATTCTGGAGGAGCGCTTTGATCTGATTTCGTTGAACGACAAGCCGGATCCTGATTTTCGCGGTAGAGGGCCAGAACCGACCTTTGATCATGCGGATGCGCTTGCCGAACGGATTAAGGATACTGGCGCGGATTTCGCTCTTCTCCTCGACGGAGATGCAGATAGATCTGTCTTTGCCGACGCGGAGGGTTTTGTTAATCCTTCCTTGTTGTTCGTTCTCTTCGGCCGCTGGTTCCTCCGCGGGAATCGTGGTAATGTCTTTGTTGCGTCCTTGGACATCTCCCCCCGAGTTATCAACTACCTCCCTGGCGCTCGTGTCATAAGAACGAGAATAGGGACGTCCTTTATCGTTGAGCGGGCGAGAGCGGAAAGTGCTGTCTTCTCCGGCGAATATTCCTGTCACTTTACAGCATATGCATTCTCAGGCCACTCCGATCCAGCGTTCTTCACCCATGTTCTGTCGAACTACGACGTGCTTGCCTCCAGGGGGAAATACCCGTTCTACAACATTGTGGAGGAGAGCTACCGTGTGGAGAACCCTGCAGAGTACGTGACCCGTGCGGAGATCCTTGGGACGGTGCTGAGCAAGATAGATGGTGTTGAATTTATGTATAGGAATCACCGTATCCTTGTGCGCCCCTCTAACACGGAGCCAAAGGTCAGAATATATGTTGAGGGGCCCGAGGCAACGACAATCCTTTCAGAGGTTGCGAAAAAGATCGGTCTCACGTCTTGATCTGGCCGATATCAAACCACTCCGGCGGCTCCATGAGGCCTAGAAGCATACGTAGCTCACACGCCCTGCACACATCTCCTGTGGCCGGCTCCCCGCAGATCTTGCACTTCTTCGGCTCCCCGACACCCCTTGTTTTCTTGAGCTCGCTCACGATATCCAGAAGGGACTTCTCTATCATGAATTTGGTCCCCGGGTATTTTTCCTCAAGAAGGTTGATGTAGTGCCGTAGATCCCATCTGAATCCCAGGCGCGCGTAGGGGCACTCCACAAACTCGGGATAAAAGCCGTGGATCATGGAGTAGACAACTACCTCTTTCTCGGGTATCTCGTAGAAAATCTTTACCCTTCGGACGAATCCATCGTGTTCTGAGACGCCCGTAACCGGCCCAAGACGTGCAAGACGGTCCACATCATGCCGCATGATGTTCATGATGAACGTCTGTATCTCGTCGTCGAGGTTGTGGCCCGTGACAAGAACCGTGGCGCCCATCTCCTTTGCGGCTTTGTTGAGCAAGTACCTTCGGAAAACACCACAGTATGAGCAGGGCTGGTATGGCAGGCCTTTTTCGTAACCTATCTTCACGATTTCATCAAGGGTTGCGCCGATCTCCTCTTTGAAGGACACGATCCTGTATGGTACGTCCCACTTCTCTGCCCAGTGCTTGAAATCCTTTATGGTCGTCGGTCTGTAACCCTTAATGCCTTCGTCTATGAGTAACGCCTCCACAGTCCATCCCGGGACGCGTTCTGATAGTTTCTTCATATAGTGCATCGCTGCCAGGGAGTCCTTCCCACCGGAGACGGCTACTACGATGTGTTCTTTTTTTCCAAACATCTTGTACTTCCGAATGGTTTTTCTCACGCGTCGGTCGAACCATTCGAGGAAATGCTCGGCGCAGTATGACTTTCCCTCATACTTAGCCGTATATACTGCTGGCCTTCCACAGACAGAGCACTTAGCCACCTGAAACCACCGGTACAAACTGTATTTCATCCCCTTCCTTTATTTTGTAGTCTTCTGTTACTAATTTCCCATTAACACTGGGCAGGTACTCCTCTGGCGAGATGCTGAGCTCTCTCATGAACTCCGTCATCGTTTTTGCCCCTGTTTCTACCTCTTTCCAATTCCCGCCAAGTATTCTCCAACGGATCTTCATGCTTTTATCTTCTCCGACCATCTTTTATGCATGCCTTTCCAATTCCTTGATCACACAGCAGACGTCTTCGTAGAGGTGCACGCCAAAACACTTGAAGAGCTTCTTGCCGAGGCAGGACGGGCGTTATTTGCCGCGATGCTAGACCTTGAGAGGGTGCGGCCTGTTGTTCAGGCATTCTTTTCCGTTTCCGGCAAGGATGAGGCCGATCTTCTCTACAACTTCCTTGAGGAACTCCTGGTCTATAAGGACGCAGATGCGCTTGCCTTCTCTCAGTTTAACGTCACTGTGGAGCGATCGGACGGACTTAAGGCGGACGTCGTGGCAGAGGGTGAGCGAATAACCCCCGATCACAATCCCCGCGCCGATGTGAAGGCGGTCTCCTGGCATGAATTCCGCGTCTGGAGCGACGAGGAAGGCTGGCACGCACGCATTCTACTTGACGTCTAACATTTAAATCTTGGGTGCATTATCCTTTCGGTGGTTCTATGAAGGTCCATGTTGATAAGAGCACATGTATCGGTTGTGGCGTCTGCGTTGCCCTAGCACCAGAATACTTCAAGCTGGATAGCGACGGAAAGTCCGTTGCCATAAAGGAAGAGGTTGCACCTGGCGACGAGGAGAAGGTGCGCAACGCGGCGATGTCCTGTCCGACACAATCCATCAAGATCGAGGAGTGATTTTTATTTTCCATGCTCCATTTTCTTCCCATGACTGACGTAGTGCTTGTTGACGAAAACGACAACGAGATAGGAACAATGGAGAAGATTGAGGCGCACAGAAACGGGGGTCGCCTCCACAGGGCGTTTTCAATCTTTGTTTTTAACCACGATGGCCTGTTTCTGCTCCAGCTCCGTGCAAGACGGAAGTATCACGCTGGTGGCCTATGGACAAACACCACTTGTTCTCACCCCCTCCCCGGCGAAGACGTTCTCTCTGCGGCGCATCGGCGGCTGAAAGAAGAGATGGGTTTTGACACGGACCTAGAGGAGCTGTTTTCTTTCATCTATCGGGCAGATGTGGGCAACGGTCTGACGGAGTACGAGTACGACCACGTGCTTGTTGGCGTTTATGATGGCTCCATTTCTCCGAACCCTGGTGAGGCAGACGGGTACGCGTTGGTTCGCTGGGACTGGCTAAAGGAGGACGTCAAGAAGCATCCGGATGTTTACACGCCTTGGTTCCGCAAAATAATGGAAAACGTCGGCCCTATTGACGATTGGTTACATCGTCAGGGACTTCTATAATCTTTTCTCTTCCCTTTTCGCCGCTGATAATTTTTATCTCTGATTTCTTTGCCCTGTAGTATTTGGCAAGGATCTCCACGAGCCGCTTATTTGCCTTTCCGTCCCGTGGTGGTGCATCTACCCAGATCTTTAGCCCTTCTTCCGTTTCCTCAACCCTTGCTTTCTTTGCGTTGGGCACAACGCGCACCTGCAAGCGCATGCATATATTCTGTAACATCTACAATAAAATGGGATGATGACCTCTTAGCCTCGCTGATGGTTGATGATCTCTGGGGTAGCTGACCGTTACGTTCATAGGGGGATGATGAATCGGACGTTCCACTGAGCGGATGACGATTCTGTTACCCCCTGACCCCAATTCTTTAACCCTTCGTTTCTTAGTCCATCGGGTGATGATTGAATCCAATGCTGAGGTCCCGATGATGAGGTAAGGCGCGGCTGATTCCCATAATTTGTTAAAACGCCGGGGAGGGGATTTGAACGGCCAGATTCTCTGGCCGCACGATGCTAACTGCCCATCTACGACGGGCAATTATGCTTATGCTCTTATTAAAGAGTTGAAGAACGCCGGGGAGGGGATTTGAACCCCTGCGGGCCTAGCGGCCCACCGGATCTCAAGTCCGGCCCCTTAGACCACTCGGGCACCCCGGCACAGGTTCGGAATTGGCTTGTTCGTGCGGGCGTCTTGTTCTGCTAGTGGGCCGTGCGACCAATCGCAGATCGACCCCGCGAAGTGCCGACAGATTATCGGCCGCCGAGCACCTTGGCACTGACTTATATGCCCAATCGCTTTTTTAGGCGCTTCTGTGCGCTTAGTGGGAGTAATTCCATTATTTCTTTCATTGCTGCTTCCGCGGCGCCTGTCGGACCGAATTTTTTGTAGTATCTGTCAAACTGCAGGAGTATCTTTATCGCATCTCCTTTTGAACGTTCATCCAGGCGTTCTATGTGCTTTTTTCCTTTTTTCAGCGCGTCAGACAGTTCTCCGTATGCCAGAAGTCTGGAAACGCGGCCTTTGGACGCATCGTAGAGAGCACCTCGTGCATTGTATAGGAATTCTTTTCTCTCCGGTTCAGGAATTATTGCTGTTGCCCGTAATACATCTTTCCATATATTATTTACCCTCTGCGACACATCAACATATCCGTATTTTTTCCAACCATTTTCTCTCATGGCGTCGCTGACGACTCCGCGTATGTGATCGCGTTCTCCTGGAGGGTATACTACATATATTGTTGGGCCGCCTTCTTCTATGATCCCGCTGCTTCTTAGTTCGTCGAAGAAGTTCGCCCAGCGTTCTGCCTTGTGGTTTATTCTGTTGTAAAAGCTTGTAAGTACCTCTCCAATGGTTATTCCAAGTGTGTCTTTTCTAATCCTTGCAGTAAACACGTCAAAATCTGTCTCTGCGTCAGTATGAGAGAGCAGCCCAACATCGTCAAATACATGGTGGTTTCCAAAGGGGGTTATTGCATATTTGCCGGGCGGTTCTTTTGGGGGGCCGTGGTGGAGGGAAATGCCGTTTATTTCTGGATATGTGATCTTTTTAGCAAAGTTCAGGGGAATATGTATGGTTTGGTCCCCGGGTAGCATTATTTCAAGTGCTCCGTGCCTTTTTTGCCTCTTCATCAGTATTCGCATTCGCTCGGCCAGTTGCATTGCCCTCTGCATGTCCCAAAGATCGTCAGCGCGTGTGCGCACGCGTACGTACTGCCCGTACTTTTTGGATTTCCTGAGCTTGATCTCACTGACGCTTGCGTGCGTTTCCCTTGCCGCTTCCCATATGCTCCTCTTGATTACCGTCCAGTGTCCCTTTTCCATACTTCCATCGCCTCTGCCACAGTTAATATCGGCTTTTTGAACCGTGTATAGTCGTCTATGGGCACCCGCGGGCAACCGGTGAACACATAAGCGTCGTAGGGCATACCTTCAACATACTCCGGATAGAAGTAGTCACATACGAGGAGGTCTGCATCCACTCCGGATTCTCTGATGCGTCTTGCCACCTCTTCCGCCACCTCTCGGTACATCTGGCCCCTTTTAGTTGTTATGACTACTCCCACGCGTTTCGCATCCCTTGCCAGGATCTTCGCCGTTTCTCTCTGGCGCAGATATTGTTCAACGTGCGGTTCCACGTCTATGAGTTCCCCCGCTGGTGTAAGGATGTACGTTTTCCTCCCGGTTTGCATTCGCGCGAGAACACCGTGGAATATACCGTCCGTTATGATTACGTTCACGTCAGCCTCTACGTTGCACGCCCCCGGATCGCAGCCTAGCACTTGTCCATTCTCCGTTGCTAGAACGCCTCTACCGATGACTATCTTGTCCCCCAGCGCTTTCTTTAACCTTTTCAAATGCGGGAGATACTGAACAGTCGTGCAGAGGGCGATTTTTCCTTCTATCCGTTCTAGGGCGTCTAGGATCTTCTCTACATTTAGATCTAACGTTATCGGCAGGTATATAACTGGGACCTTCGTTTCTGTGATTCTCTTGAATCTATTATGCCCGAAATGGAGAAGAATGTCTGCGCGAAGATCCTTCGTCTCCCTATCCTTCAGATCGCAGGCGCCGAAGTTCGGATCAATGAAGAGGAAAATTGTTTTCGCTCCTTTGTCTCTCAGGGCATCTATGATCAGATCTGCATACTGTTTCAGTCCTTCAGGAATCTGCACTGCTACCCTTTTGCCCTTGACGTCTATCTGCTCAATGGATTTCTTTAGCTCTTGGAGCATACGGTTCCCATCCCTTTGCAGGCATACTGAACTTTTTTATTACGGTTTCTTTATCCTTGAACGCGCTGAGGATGTCTTCCTCTCTTGCCCCTGCACGTATTGACTGGGAGGCATGGTGCGCAGCCATGATAATCTTGTCGACTTCGTTGAAGTCCTTGGCAGAGCTCAGGAGTATCGGTAGCCGCCTTTTGATGCCCTCGTGGATGTTCTTTAGTTGAGATACGTGGTATTTTGCTCGCTCTACGTGCTCCACACTTTCAACGTGGCGGAGTATGTGCGCGATTGCTTCCTTTACCTCGGGACTGCCGTGATAATATGCCTTTGCGATGGGTAATAGCTTCTCTATGCCGTGGTTCCGTGCTTTCTCTATGAGGGTGCTTGCGTGCTCCTTCTTGGCAGATGCCAGGTATTTTACGAACTGCCGTATTCTCGGGATGTCCTCCGGGTTTGCCGTGCCAATTGCATCCAGTATGTATTGCCTGTGTTCCGGCGTGGTCACGCGGGCAAGTTTTTCATATTCTTCAGCGATCTTGAGGAGTTCTTTCTTCATGTGCCCAGCAGTGGCTGCTTGCAGGATGAGCGCGCCCTTTAGCTGATCTCTTTCTTTACTATCTATGTTCGGGATGTGGTCCACCTTTGCTTGGATGTCCCACGTTGCCCTCACAAGCCGTAGCATATCTGGGCCTACCTTTACAGCGTCTTTTACGATGCCACTGATAGTTTGCAGAAGCCCCTTTGTCTTGGCAGCCCTTTCCTTTAGCGATCCTTCCTGTCTTTGCGCTATTATGGCCCTTCTTGCCATCATGTTATTACCACTCATTCAGGGTTTTTATTCCACACGGAAGAAACCGCACTTGAGATACTGTGTCTCTGGCTGGGGCATGTAGACCGTGTGATCCGGTGCCTGCCCGCGTAACGCTCCTAGCATCTGTATCTTTCGCCCTTCTTTTTCTGCAGCGCCCTTTACGATGCCTAAGAAATCTCTTGGCGTTATTGGATGCGAACAGGAACAAGAGACCAAGATTCCGCCGGCTCTCACGAGTTTTAGCCCCAACTGGTTGACGAGAAAGTACATCTTCTTGGCTCGGTTCATGTCTGCGCGCCCCTTTGCAAGGGCGGGCGGGTCAAGGACAACAATGTCGTATGTCTCTTCCCTTCTTGCCATTTTTTTCATAGTTTCCACTGCGTCCGCTGTTATTATCCCTCCTTTCACTCCGTTTAGCCGTATGTTTCTTTTGATCATCTTACTTGCCGTCCTGCCAAGTTCCACGAAGGTAACGTCAGCCCCGCGAACCGCCGCGTGGATTCCAAAACCGCCTGTGGATGCAAACACGTCTAGGACTTTCATTCCACCCTCCACATATCTTTCCAGTTCTATCCTGTTCTCTCTTTGATCTAGGTAGAATCCCGTCTTCTGCCCACCAACGACGTCCACGTAGAACTGCGCATTTCCCTCCTTTATGACTACAGGCTCTTTTCTTCCACCGCTTAACCACCTTTCCACCTGCGGCAACCCTTCTTTTCTTCTTCCACCGCCCTTTCCCTTCAGGTAAGTGTGCTTTACCCCGTATTTCTTCATCTCTTCAGCAATGAACTTTAAATACTTCTCCAGCCCTAGTGTTTGATTCTTTATCACTGCTGTGTCCCTGAAGCGATCTATCACAAGTCCTGGGACAAGATCGCCCTCTGCGAATATCCATCGATATGTGTCTCCGTATAGTCTTCCTTTCCATTTTGCTGTTTCTTCCAATCGTCTTGCCAGAACTTCCTCTGGCGTCTCCTCTTCCCAGGTAAACAGCCTGACCGTTATTGCAGATTTCGGGTTGTAGAACCCCCATCCAAGTGTTTCCGTTCCTTGCTTTATCTGTACCCAATCTCCGGGCTTGGCCTCTGCCTGCACCACATTCTGCGCATACACATGGAGCGCCCCGGCTTTCAGCTCTCTTGCTGCCCGTTCATTCACGTAGATCGTGCCTATCATCCGTGCACCGCCATTTTTATTCCAATCATGAAGAGGATACCCAGCAGAAGCCACAGCGTGGTCTGATACATCTTTATTCGATCCTTTTCCTTATGTAATTCTGGAATTAGGTCCGCTGCGGCTATGTACAGGAACCCGCCCGCTGCAAACGCTATGACTGGTGCCTTCAACCAGCTAGGCGTGAAGAACCATCCAATTAGACCCCCGAGAATGCACGTGGCCTGGGAGAGGAACGTCCATAGGATTGCCTTTTCTTTTCTATAGCCTCCGAACACAAGGACTGAAAAATTTCCCAGCTCTTGAGGTACTTCGTGGGCTATGATCAGCGCGGTGGTTATCCATCCCGTTGCTACGTCTGTCAGAAACGCGGCGGCTATCACAAGGCCGTCTATGAAATTGTGTAGCGAGTCTCCTACGATTGTGAGCGTGGTAACTGGGTGCACCTCACAAGGGCCCGTTTTATGACAATGGTGCCAGTTCAGGAATCTTTCTAGTGCGAAGAACGTGAGGAACCCAATTATTGCTACTTCTCCTGTCCATCTATATTGTAGAGCCAGCATCGCCTTTGGAATCATATGTACGAGCGCACCGGCTAGCATCGCTCCCGCAGCAAATGCCACGAGCCACTGAACAAGCTCCCTGAGCCTTTTCTCGCTTATATATAGTGAGAATATGCCCACAAGGCCAACAAGGCTGTCGAGCGCTGTGGCCACGGTCGTTGCCAGTAACCCGTTCACGCCACAACTTTACCTCGTAGTTTTTTAATTTCTCCCACCTAAATTCCAAATGCTTCAGCCGGGACGCGGCTGTGATTGGGCCCGTGGTCTAGCCCGGCATGACGTCGCCTTCACGCGGCGAAGGTCCCCGGTTCAAATCCGGGCGGGCCCATGCCTCTCTCGTTTGCGGGCTGCGCTTCTATTTCCTTCGGGTCCCTACAGCGCTTCGTGGGACTCGGAAGGGTCCGTAGCCTAGTCTGGATATGGCGGCGGCCTCCTAAGCCGCAGGTCGGGGGTTCGAATCCCCCCGGGCCCGCTCAACCGCCATATCGGTTGACGCTACGCACCGACTACGTCGGGCGCACCGGGATGTAATCCCGGAGCCGCGGGTCTGGTCTAACGACCAGACGCACGATGGCAGGTTCCGCAGGAATCCTTCGTGGTGCCGGCTGACACGGCAGCCGCTGCGTGCTGCTCAGCAGCTCATCTCTAGTTCTTGTTCGCTCTTTTTGGCCTTGGTTCTTTAACACTTGCTTTCCCTTCTCTTTGTGGTTGTTGAATCTCCAGATTGGGAGCAATCCATAGGTTTGTTCTACTACTTGAGTGATACGCAGGGTGTCGGTGGCCGTATCAAGGAGAGGCCAGAGGACTTTATTGTCGAGGAGATCAACGAGCTTGGTGAAGCTTCCGTTCTCCTTCTCCGCGGTCAGAACGCTCCAATGGATCCGGAAGGTTCCGGCGAGTTTCTCTGGGTGGTTCTCGAGAAGAGAGATTGGGCCACGGTAGATGCTGTCAATAGGATATCCCGTGTTCTGAAAATACCCGTTAAGTATGTGGGGTTCGCTGGAACGAAGGACAAGCGCGCGGTGACGGGTCAGTGGATATCTCTACGCGGCGTGAAGTGGAAGGACTTAAGAAAACTTGATTTGAAGGATATGGCGTTTCATACCCCCGTATATATGAAGGGTCGCCTTCGCTTGGGTCATTTAGATGCTAACAAATTCACGATTCGCATACGCGGGGCATCTGGGAAGATCCCCCACGTTACGTGGTTTCCAAACTACTTTGCGCACCAGCGTTTTGGGTCTTATCGCTTTGTTTCACACATCGTCGGCCGTCACATCATCCGTGGCGAATGGGAGGATGCAGTGCGCAC
Source organism: uncultured archaeon (assembly GCA_964451455.1). Taxonomy (GTDB): domain Archaea; phylum Iainarchaeota; class Iainarchaeia; order JAADDC01; family JAADDC01; genus SZUA-1452. Next base: position 29,251 of record CAYVHT010000004.1, on the reverse strand, counting down.
CTATCTTACCTACGCATCTCCGTATGAGCCTCCCGAGACTGTGGCTGCAAGAAAGCAACTACAAAAGGAGTGGGGAGACTGGAAAGAGGCATTACGCTATTTTCCTCGCCGTCTCCGTCCCGAACGGACCATCTTATTAGCCCTCGCGCGTGGTAAGTCCTACGAATCTGCCATTCGCTCTCTCCACCCACGCATGTTTTCCCTATTCATTCACGCGTATCAGTCATATCTTTTTAACGTGATTACATCCTACCGCTTAGAGCAGGGTGTTCGTAAGGAGAACGGCGATATACTTCTCCGCGGAATACCTACTGCCATGATTCCCGGCTATCGCTCCAGTTTTGCCTCCGGTGTGCAGGGAGAAATTGAGCGCAGTGTATTAGAGGACGAAGGTGTTGATCTTACAGCATTTCGTCCTTTCAAGCGTTTTGGGGCAGACGGTGGCCGGCGCAAAATTCTTGAGAAGGCTCAAGGGTACGTGGTGCGAAGGGATACGGTTAGCTTTGTCCTGGAGAAGGGCAGCTACGCCACGGCGCTTCTACGCGAGATTATGAAGCCAAAGGATCCAGAAGGTTTTGTGTTTACGTTGCCGAGGGCCGAAGGTTGAGCAGAGGTGCCAGGATTTCGCTTATCGCGGTAACCATCTTCTTCTTTTTTGCTACTGGTTTGAGGGCGATGTCCAGCACTTCATCTATCGTTCTTACGGGAATTATCTCCACTTCTTCGCGTATCTTCGGTGGCAATACCACATCGTCCTTATTTGCTGCGGGTATGATTATTTTCCGTATTCCTGCCTCATACGCAGCCCGTATCTTTGCCGACACTCCCCCTACGGGTAAGACCTCTCCCTTTATCGAGAGAGATCCGGTCATTGCTATACTTTGATCTACTGGAATGCCTGTAAGCGCAGAAATCACTGCTGTGGCGATGGAAATGCTTGCAGAGTCTCCTTCCACCTCACCCGGCGCTTGCACGAACTGCACGTGGATGTCGTAGTCTCGCACGTTTTTCTTAGCAACCTTTTTGACAATGGCCGATACGTTAAGGACGGCCTCCTTCGCTATTGTCTGGAGCTGTCCCGTTGCGATGATTTTCCCGCCATTTTTGGACTGTGCGGGAGTTATCTCTGCCTCTATGGGTAGGACTATGCCTGAATTTGTGTTTCCGACTACTGCAAGACCATTAACCCGTCCGATCTCGTAGCCTTCCGTTCTAACCACGGAGTATTCCCTATACTTCTGCACCATTCTTTCAGCCTCTTGCTGCTCGAGGGTCTTCACCTTTTCCAGTGCTTCGTACACGTCCTCTGCTAGCACGTATTTGTGCCCTTTTTCCTTTGCGATATCTCCCGCTGCCCTCACAAGCCCGCCCAGCTCCCTTAGCTTTAGTGTTAGTCTGTCGCTCTTTCCGCTCCTGTTCTTCGCCTCTAGGATGACTACTTCAACGGCTTCCTTTGTGAAGTGCGGTATTTTTCCATCTTTTTTTACCTCTTGTGCAACGAACTGCACCAGTTTTCTCCTATTTTCTGGTGTATCTGGCATATCTTCGTTCACGACGACTTCATAGCCGTATCCACGAATTCTGGAACGGAGGGCAGGGTGCATCTTTTTCAAATCCTCCCAGTTGCCTGCTATGACGAGTATAAAGTCCGCCGGCGCGGGAGTTGTCCTTACGAGGGATCCGGCGCTGCGCTCGCTCTGGCCTTTTATGGGGTATTTCTTCTCTTGGATCGCCGTGAGTAGCTCCTGCTGATCGTGATACGCAATAGTTCCTATTTCGTCTATGAATAGCACGCCCTTATGTGCTTTATGTATCGCGCCGGGTTCTACGCGCAGGTGAGCCGGTGTTCCCAACCCTCCTGACTGGAACGGGTCGTGTCGCACGTCTCCTAGCAGAGAGGATGCGCGGGCTCCAGTGGCGTCGACGAATGGTGCCCTTTTCCTCTCAGAATTGTCTATCAAGAGCTTTGGAATCTCATACTCCGGATTATACCTTTGTCTCATGCCCAGAACTGTTGCCACGCTCATTATTCCGGATAGTATCACAAACGCAGCGTAAACCACATCGGAGTATACTTTCGCTTGCCATAGCCACGTTACGAGGAGGAAGAATGCGATCGGAAGGAGCATGTATAGGAAGAACTTGTTTTGGTAGCGTGCGTAGGCGTCTAGCCTTGCCTGTTCCACAATCTTTTTTCCCTGTCCTGCAGGAACGGTTTTTATGATAGGGTTATTCTCATCCTTTGGATTTGGGTAGACGAGGAAGTCTTCTAGGTTCTCCGCGGGCAGGATCTCCGCCATTGCCTGCGCCAGCATGCTTTTTCCTGTTCCAGGCGGTCCGAGGAGCAAGACGTGTCTTTTTTGCTTTGCTGCCTGCTTTACTATTTCCACTGCATTTTCCTGGCCGATTACCTGGTCTATGAGACGCTCTGGGACAGGTACGTCTTCCGTTGTTTCAAATTCCAAGCCTATTTCGTCAAGTGCACCCACGTAGTAAAGGGCAGCATACTGTATTAATCCCTTTTGTTCCGATTTTTTCGTGCTGGGCTTCTATCTTCTCGGTCGCCTGACAGATCTGGCTCGCTGGGAGGTTCGCAGACTTGCGGAGCGAAGGGGGGAGAGATTCCGTTCAGTTTCAGACCGGTTCGTTCTTGTGGGATCCGATGATACGCGGTTTTACGAGCGGGTTGCATACTCTCGTCTTTTCGGGCCAGTTTGGTTTTCCTTCCGTCGTATTTCCGATTTCCCTAAGCTCCTGCGCTCTTCTGGTCTGCAACGCTTTCTTGTGGATTCTGGCAGCTTTGCGATCCACAGCGTCAATTCTTACGATCCAAGGCACCTCGGCTGGCACGTGGACGGACGTGTTGATCTGAGAAGCCCACAGGTCACGGTTTCGGTGGTGCGCGCGGGAAGCAGACATTATGTGATCGCACCCGCGCGTTTTGTCAGAGGTTCCGATTTCTCTTCTCGTGATGCAAAGAACAGGCCGTTTTTCCACCCTACCTCAATGAATGCGCGCGAAGCAAGGCTTTTAGTGAATCTTTCTGGTGTCTTGCCGGGGGAGCGCTTTCTAGATCCCTTTTGCGGGGCCGGCGCTCTTCTCCTGGAGGCAGGGCTTGTTGGTGCTAAACCCTTTGGTGTGGACAAGGATCCGGAGATGGTCAGGGGTGCCAGGAAAAACCTTGCAGCCTTTGGTGTTTCGGGGTTCGTTGAAGAGGGGGATGCGCGCGCGATCTCGGGCGAGTTTGATGCTATTTCCACCGACGTTCCCTACGGGCGATCTTCAAAGGTATTTGCGCCAGATCTCCGCGAACTGTATCGGGATGCGTTCCTTTCAATGTACACTGCCCTAAGACCAGGTCGTTTCGCTGTGATCGTGGCTGATCGGGATTTGACACCACTTTTGGAGAGGGCTGGGTTTTTTGTTGAGCACGTGTCTAAATGGTATGTTCACTCGAAGATGACTAGGAGGGTTCACCTTTGTCGCAGATGAGGATCACGGTTCTTGGCACGTCCGCCTCTGCACCGACGAAGGAAAGGGGGTTGCCAGCCATTTTTCTAGAGTTTATGGGTGAGGGTTTTCTATTTGATGTGGGCGAGGGAACTCAGCGCAACTTCATGCGGTTCGGGCGCTCCTTCATGAAAATCACGCATATATTTATCTCTCACTACCATGGGGACCATGTTTTTGGTCTTCCCGGGCTTCTTAGCACCATGGCACTCTATGGGCGCCAGAGGCCCATCCATGTCTGGGTCCCTGAGCGGCAAGTCGTTTACGTGGAGCGGTTTCTTCGTGCACTGGTTCCCTCTCTTCCTTTCTCCGTGGAATTTCATCCTGCCGCTCCGGGAGTGCTCCTCTCTACGAAGGAATACTCTGTTAGCGCATACGCTTTGGATCACACAACGGATTGTCTTGCGTACGTTTTCGAAGAGACGCCGCGCTTGAAGGCGAATAAGGCTAAGCTACGCCAGTACGGGCTTCATGGGCCTATTGTGGGTCGTTTAAAGGCGGGCGAGTGCGTGGAGTGGAATGGTCAGAAGATATGTCCTGAGGACGTCGTCTATGAGAAGCCCGGGCGAAAAGTTGTCTATGTGGCAGACACGCGCCCAGTCCTTTCTGATGCGGCGAGAAACGCGGACGTTCTCATACATGAGGCGACATTCTTGGAATCGGAGCGACAAATGGCCGTGGAAAAAAAGCATAGCACTGCAGCAGAAGCTGCTCAAGTAGCGAAAAGTCTCGGTGCAAAACGTTTAGTGCTCTTTCACTTCTCTCCACGTATAGATGATCTTTCTTTTGTCGTTTCAGAGGCGAGGATGTATTTTGACAATGTGGTTGCCGCGGAGGACGGTTACACGATTGAGATATAAACTGGCTGCCCCATAGTTATTACATGCGACGGGCTGTTCTGCTTCTTGCTCTAATACTTCTGATGTCTTCAGCTTTTGCCGTATCTCCAAGTTCTGCTAGCATTACGGCATTTGTGGATCCTTCTGGCATAGCTAGCGTCAGAGAGGACTACCTTTTCATATTCAACAGCCCTGCTGATCGCAACGAGTTTATGCGCATTGCGGGCATCGCTGGTGACTCTTTCCAAGTCTGGTCTTCGTACATTCCAGAGATTACGTATCATATCGGTTCTGATTTCAAGAAATTGAGAAGCTTGAACCTGTATTGGGTGGATCTTGGTGGTTCTGCTGCTCGTCTTGTTATTTCGTACACGACTCCCGCTGCTTTCGTTCGCAAAGACCTACCCACTGCGAGAGAGTTTATAATGAACAGTTTCCGGTTTCCAACATCTGCTGGCGCGATGCATGTGCCTTCAGGCTATACGATTACAGTCTATCTCCCCCAAAATGCAAAGATATTGGAGTACGAACCTAAGTTATCTGGTGTGGTGAGCAATCCCATTGTGTGGAAGGGCCCTCTTGCCGTCGGGAGCATGTATGTTGTTTATAGCATTCCCAAGCCTGCCGTGGCCCCATCTCTTGTATCCTTCCTCTCCGGGACGCCGTACAGTGTTTACGTCGTTGGATTCCTCGTTCTTCTCGCTGTGCTTCTCTTCATTCGTTGGGATAGGATTCGAAAAGCCATAGAGCACTACGTCTCGGAGAACACTCATTTTGAGGAGTAAATGATCTTTCCGCCGCAGTACGGGCAGCGGGAACCCTTATAATTTTCAGGAATCTTTCTTCCGCAACGGGCGCAGCGGCGCACCCATTTTATCTTCTTCCTAATGCTTTCTGTTACTGGCGTGTACCGTATGCCCAGGTCCTCTGCAACGTTCTGCACGTGAAAGTCGTCTGTGATTAGCTCGCTCCCTGTTTCGTATGCTAGCGCAAGAACGAGGACGTCTGTTCTCGAGAGCTTATTTATCTCGCCCAGTTTTTTTGCTGCTGCCTCTACCGTTTTCACGCTATCCGCACTTGGTTCGACGATCTTCACCATTCCCGCGTCCAGTAGCGCTTCGACTACCGTGCTTTTGCTCTTAACCTCGTCTAGAACTTGAGGGACTGTTATTGCATTACCATAATCAAAAAAGGAGGAATTGAGAAAGGCCCCTGCGTCTAGGACCTTACTTCTTCTTGCTCCCAAGAAAGATCTCCTCTATCTTGCCCTTGTGCTTGTGCAGAGTTTCCTTCACGATGTCTTGGCCGCCAAGACCAATTGCCAATCCCAGACCAATACCAAAGGCTATTGCACCCGCCCATAGCGCGATCCTCAGCGCGTCCGTTATGATCTGCACCTGGTGGACGCCGAAGTATGGGAGCGCCGTGATAACTGCGAAGTACATTATGATGCCCTGTACTGCTTTAACCGTAATCTCGCCTCCATATGTGCCGTCCTCTCTCATCTTTATGCCCACATACTTGGCGACCAGCGCGCCGATGAGCAGGTAGATGATGCCCAGCGCGATGTTAATATAGATCTGGTATAGCGTTACGGCCATGTTAACGATTATGGGCATGCTTGTGAAGATGCCTATTGCCTGTGCAAAGAATCCAAGGAATACCCACCATTTTACAATGCCTGCGATGATGTCTGTCGTCGAGATGCCCAGAAGTGCTCTGCTAACGCCGTGGGCCTCGAACCACTCTTCGTAGTAGAGGTTCTTAAGGATCTTTCTTGTTATAAGTTCTGCAATCCAGCCGATGACGTAGCCAAGGGCCGCAATGACCGCTGCCCAGAAGGCGGCGACCCCCACGTTCGTCCAGTCAGCAAGGGAAAATATGTTCATAGTATCACCCTATAGTATTGCGGTGCTTCGGATATTTATTGCTTTGCGAAGCGTAAGAACTGTGCAAGCAGCGCTTCTATCTGTATCCTTTCGTTGCCACCCTCTACGATTCGGAACTCGTACTCCCCCACTGTGTCGATGAGCTCCACCTTTGTCCTGTCGGGAACGTTCAGGTTGAATATCTCCTTGTGCATCTGGCGTATGATGTCTTCTCCGCTCATACCGTACTCTATCATGAGGTTATAGAGCATCTGTCGTGCTTCCATGAACTTACCTGCCAGCGCAAGTTCCATCATCTTCCTAATCTCTTCTGGTCTTGCTTTGGATGCTACTTGGAAGACCAACTTCTCATCTATCTTCTTGCTGAGGGCTGCAGATGCTTGGAGAAGGTTTATGGCCCTTCTCAGGTCGCCTTCTGAGACGTAAACCAGGGCGTTGAGGCCAGATTCATCGATTTCCAGCTTTTCTTGATCTGCTATGTACTTTAGGCGGGCCTTTACTTGTTCCTCAGACAGCGGCTTGAAGCGGAATAGCGCACATCTTGACTGTATGGGTTCTATGATCTTTGAAGAGTAGTTGCAAGAGAGTATGAATCGAGATGTCGCGGCATACTTCTCCATGGTTCGTCTTAGTGCACTCTGCGCGTCAGATGTGAGTGCGTCCGCTTCGTCGAGAAATATGATCTTGAACTTCGCCCCCCCGAACGGTAGTGTGCGCGCGAAGTCCTTTATAGTCTCTCGAACCACGTTGATGCCCCTGTCGTCTGATGCGTTAAGTTCCAGGAAGTTCTGCTCGAAGGAGTCGCCGAAGATTTCTCTCGCCAGCGCCATGGCTGCTGTTGTCTTCCCAGTGCCGGGAGGTCCTGCAAACAGGAGGTTGGGCATCTCCTTACTCCTGGCGTACGCTTTGAGGCGCGCCACGACTTCCTCTTGCCCCACCATCTCGTCCAGGGTCCTGGGTCGGTATTTTTCCGTCCAAGGGAGCTCGTATTCCATGTTACCACCACTTTTTTATGCAGGAGTATTCAACTGACTACATGAGTAATGGGCCCGCTCCTGATAAAAACGTGCTCCTCTCCACAACCGACACGATTCCTGGGTATTCTGTCGTGGAGAGCAAGGGCTTCGTTATGGGAAGCGCTGTGATGTTCGTCCCGTACGATAGGGTGATCTACGCCTTTGTTCGGACGATATGGCGCCCAGAGGCTAGGGACGAACTATATTCCGAGTTTTTCCGGCGATTGCGCCACAAGGCCCTGCTTCGCATATCTGAGAACGCGCGGAAACTTGGGGCCAACGCTGTTCTTGGCCTGAGGCTGCGCATATGGAGGTCTGGCTACGGCATGTACGAAGCTTACGCTTATGGTACTGCCGTGGAGGTGAAAAAAGAATGATGTCATACTCAAAGGAAGACTATTTGCGCTTTGCACCCGTTTGGATTGCAGTACTCTTGGCTTACGTGTTCGCAATTCCTTTTTACTTCGCGTTTACCGCCTGGAATGATTCTATGTTCTATGGCGGTGCCCATATGTACAAGATCACCTGGACGCACTATCTCCTTCCTGCAGTGGGTGCTTTGGCCGTCTATCTATTCGCTGAGTGGTATGATAAGGAATTCAAGGCAAAAGCGACGCGATGGTTCTTCTGGACGTCGTACCTTGGCGCCGTTTTTCTAGTTCTCCTGTATATGTTCGCATACGGCTCTTCTGCGATTGAAACGGTCTTTGTTGTCGGCGGTCTTGCGTTGTTAGCCTATTTTGGTATTGAGAAGGGAGTTCCATCATCAGCATTCTCTGATTCTCTCTGGTTCCTCCTTGCGGTGCTTATTCTCTACTTTGCTGGCTTCGTTCTGGGGATATGGGCCTTTGGATACACATTCGTCATGATGGGAATGCGCGTGCCCGTTGGGCAGACCTTGTTGAAGCTCTTTGTCTTCCTGCCTTACTGGGCTCTACTTCCCGGACTTCTTGCAGGGTGGGCCGCCCGCTGGTGGGAGGTCTCCAGCAACAAGAGATAAAAACACCACTTCTCTTTTTTCTGCGGTGGTGTTGTGAGGAGGGATTGCCAAATCCTCGGCTTGTTCTGATGTCCCCCTCACAGCTTGTAGTCTGCTTTTAGGAGGTAACTATCATGAGCAGGTATTCTAAGGACGTAGAGGAGCATGTGCGCCTGTTTTGGGACGAGCACAATGTATATCATAAGGTGAAGGATCTTCGCAAAGGCGGGAAGCCCTTCTTTTTCATGGATGGGCCTCCGTACGCTACAGGTCGGATACACCTTGGAACGGCGTGGAACAAGGTGCTGAAGGACACGTACATCCGATACTATAGAATGGATGGCTACGACGTCTTCGACCGCCCGGGCTTCGACACCCACGGCACACCTATCGAGAACAAGGTGGAAAAGAAGCTCGGCGTCTCATCCAAAAAGGAAATAGAGGAGAAAATTGGTGTAGAGCGCTTTGTAAATATGTGTAAAGAGTTCGCCACGGAACACATTGACGCAATGGTCGAGCAGTTCAAGAACCTCGGCGTGTGGATGGATTGGGAGAATCCCTACATTACCATGCGTGACGAGTACATTGAGGCGGGCTGGTGGACATTCAAGAAGGCCTACGAGCGCGGCTTGTTGTATAAGGGTAAGTATCCTGTTCATGTCTGCCCTCACTGCGGGACTGTGGTGTCCTTTGCCGAGGTAGAGTATAAAGAGAAGGAGGATCCGTCAATATTCGTCGCTTTTCCCGTCAAGGGGAAGGAAAACGAGTTCCTCCTGGTCTGGACCACGACTCCATGGACGCTCCCTGCGAATGTGGCCATAATGGCGCATCCGAAGGAGACCTACGTGCGCGTGCGTGTCGGCGACCGTATTTACATCCTTGCGAAGCCACGTCTTGAAGAGGTTGCGAAGACTGTTGGCTGGGACCACTACGAGGTGCTCGAGGAGTTTCCTGGCGAACAGCTGAATGGATTGAAGTATAGGGGTGTTCTGGAGGAAGAGGTGCCTAAGCAGAAGGAGTTTCCGCATATAGTCGTCATGTCTGAGCGCTACGTGAGCATGGATGACGGTACCGGTCTCGTCCACTCTGCCCCCGGTCACGGCCGCGAGGACTTCTTAGTCGGGCAGGAGTACGGCCTCCCTGTGTTCTCACCCGTCAAGATTGATGGAACTTACACAGAGGAGGCGGGGAAGTACGCTGGCATGTTTGTGCGTGATGCCAACAAGGTAATCCTTGAAGATCTTGAAAAGAAGGGACTCCTCGTCCATGCTTCGACGGTTAAGCACCAATACCCCATATGCTGGCGCTGCAAAACGCCACTCCTCTTCATCTCTGTGGACGAATGGTTCTACAAGGTATCGGACATAAAGGATGAGATCAAGAGCGAGGCTGAAAAGGTCAATTGGACGCCTTCCTGGGCTACTGAGCGTTTCAAGGACTGGGTGGACAACCTCCGCGACTGGCCAATTAGTCGCCAACGCTTTTGGGGCATTCCAACACCAATATGGGTCTGTGATAAGTGTGGGCATGTTGAGGTGATCGGTTCCAAGGAAGAGCTGCTCCAGAAGGCCGTGAAAGTGCCGGAGCACCTCGAGCTGCACCGCCCTTGGGTGGACCAAGTCGTTCTTAAATGCCCCAAGTGTGGCGGTGAGATGCACAGAACGCAGGACGTGCTGGACGTATGGTTCGATTCGGGAATTACTACATGGGCTGCTCTCGGCTATCCGAAGGACGAGGATTTGTTCAAGCGATACTGGCCAGCAGACCTGGAGATAGAGGGCGTTGACCAGGTGCGCGGCTGGTGGAACTCCCAGATGATCACGAGCGTGATCGTTTTTGACAGGAGACCATACGATAATGTCGTCATGCATGGCTTCGTTCTGGATGTGCACGGAATAAAGATGAGCAAGTCTCTAGGCAACGTGGTGGCGCCGGAGGACGTCATAGAGAAGTACACGAGGGATACACTCCGAGCATACCTCATCTCCCGTCCTGTGGGTGAAGACATCCGCTTCGACTGGGATGAGGTCAAGGAGTACTACAACTTCTTGAACACGTATTGGAACCTTGCACAGCTCCTAAAGCGTTATGTGGAGCAGTTCCACTACGATCCGGAGAAGAAGAGGACTTCCTATCTCGCTCCAGAGGATCAGTGGATCCTGTCGCGCCTGCAGACGGTTACTGGGCAGGTTAGGGAGTTCATGAAAAAACACCGCCACGATAGGGCTCTTGAAACGCTTAGAGACTTCATACTGAACGATTTCAGTAGAACCTACGTGAAGCTCGTTCGCGAGCGCATGAGGCTTCCAGAAAGAGATCCTAGCAAGCTTGCGGTTTACCAGACTATATACGACGTGCTTAAGCAGACCGTGGTTCTTACCGCACCCTTCGTACCGTTCATATCCGAGAAGATCTATCAGGATGTCGTGCGCCCATTCGGCGGTCCAGAGAGCGTGCATCTGCTGGGCTACCCTGTGCCTGCAGAGCACCAGCGTGACCCGCGCCTCGAGGAGGAGTTCCGGAAGGTCATGGCGGCTGCAGAGGCCGTTCTTGCAGCGCGCCACGAGGCAGGCATACGCTTGAGGTGGCCAGTGCAGGATGTTGTGGTTGTTACGGAGGATAGAGAAGCTTTTGAGACGTTTAGGGATGCTTTCCTTCGCTATGTAAATGCTAAGCGTCTCAGGCTAGAAGATTCTGTGCCTGAAGCCTACGTTTCTAAGGAGTATGATGGCGGCACGGTTGCGGTACCGTCCCAACTTGACGAAGCGACCATGCGAGAGGCCCTTGCCCGCGAGGTGTTGCGTCGCATTCAGCAAATGCGCAAGAAGCTCGGTCTTGTGGAAAAAGACAGGATACTTGTGGAGATATGGGCGGACAAGGAGGTCAGGGATGCAATTGAGTCTCACGAGGAATTGCTGCGCTCTCGCGCAGGCATACAGGAACTTGCGTTCAGCAAGGAGCAGCGTCTGGACGGAGAGACTGTAGAGGAAACTATAGAGGGGAACTATGTGCGGATTACCGTGCGTGCCCTCTGATCCTCTTCCAATATTCTTGAAAGCCGCTTCATCGCCTTTTTCTTTGTTTTATTTCCTATTTTTGCTTCGCTTACTGCACTTCTTATGAATTCAGCAGCTCTTCTCATCTCTTCTCGCTCAACCATCCACGGTTTTCCAGCCTTCGTCCCGAATGCGTATGTGTATTTCACAGGATCTTTCCACGACGCCGGCGCACCGTAAACTAGTGCTGCCAAGAACGAGAGCCCTCGGATTGTTGATGGTCCCATGCCTGGGGTTCTTATGATGTCCAAGAAACTCTCCGCGTCTTTTGCTATTCTCAGTGCTTCTTCGTTTATTTTGCTCGGGATCTTGAAGGCGTATGGCATCCATTGAACTTCTACTTCTCCGAAATATGTTGCCAAGGTCATCTGGCCGGGCCTGCGGCGCAGCGACAGGATTTTATACTTTATGCGCTGCGGGGGCTCATCGTGCAGGATATCCATTACTGCGCGTCGGTTCTCCTCGCTCTGTTTTGTTTGCAGATCTAGGACGATTTTTTCAGGATTGCCAGCAACGTTTACCACATCGTTCAGGAATACGCCTGCCTCCCAGTTCCAGTGATAACGCCTTGCCAACTTTTTCTCTGTGTTCATTCCCTGGTTTATTACTGCCCATCTTTGCTTCTCGTCCCATAGCACAGCATGAAAATAAATCTGGTAGCCGTCCTGGATAAGCGCAGAGTCCACCTTTGTTGTGGTTATGTCGGGCTCTTTTAGATCTTCTGGCACCTTATTCACTGTTCTCGCGTTGTTTCCTTTGCCCCCCACAATCCACAGGCCCAGAGTTTCTTCCTTGCCTTTTATAGCCTCTGCGAGTGCCCTCATTGTTACCGTTGTCGCTCCGGAGAATTGCCACTCAAAGCCCATGGCGGAAGCCATTGCTTCGAACCAGATCGGGTCGCTGAGACGGCGGAGCGTTTCGGCAGTGCCTATTTCATCTACCAAGTATTCGAGGAGAGCTCCTCCGAGTGCTACTATTTCTTTGTACTGTGGGACAAATCCCGTGCATAGCCTAAGGTCTGCGTGGCCAGTTCTACCCACTGTTTGCAGAGTGCAGCATCCTATTTAAGGAGTGATGGTACCCGTCCTTTCCCCTGTTCCCGTCCAAGTATGCGTTCGATAGTCTCCTTCAGATCTGGTCTTTTTGTTGCGAGGTAGTTTAGTGCTGCCTCTGGCGCTACGTTTGGAACCTTTAGCATCGCGTGATTGTGTATTTCCAAAAACAGTGTTCTCCTTTCTTCAGGAGATATTTGGTCCATTAGCTTTTGTAGCTCTGCAATCCGCGCCTCGTCTCGTATTTTGTCGTACAGTATTATTTCACCGATTGTTACCCTGTGGTCCTTGTGGTGCTCGACCCGTTTTAGTATTGTCAGTAGCCAAGATGGATCGCTCGGTAGGACTTTTTGCAGCCGCCCTATGAGTTCGGGGTTTTTCTTGGCAGTTTCCGCGACAATGTATGAGAATTTTTGTACTACGTCTTTCCTTTCGCTACTATCAAGCGTTTCGAGCGTTTTCTCAATCCATTCTCCGCGTTCGTGTGCGATTTTCCGTATAATGTCTTTCTTCTCGCCGAGCAGCGGTACAACGTATTCCTTCGTTTTTGGATAGTTGCGCAGGTGTCTCTCCAGTTGTTTTTCACGAAGTTTCTGCACCACCTTGCGTAGTACCATTACTCAGTCACCACGATCTTCGCAATAAGGTCTCTTACCACACGTGCAGCAAGAATCGGCGTTATGTGGTCCTCTATGAGCGGATTCACTTCCACGACGTCAAAGCCCACGAGGTTCTCTATCTCTGCAGAGTATAGCCACGAGAAGAACTCCCTGGGTGTTATTCCTGCTGGTTCTGGCGTGCCCACGCCTGGCGCGAATGCCGGATCGAAGACATCCATATCTACTGTTATGTATGTGGGTCCAGAGAACTTGAAGGGCCATTTTTCTTCTACTGTAAATGCAGGGAATATTTTTCCTCGCTCCCACTCCTCTTTTGATCCGGAGCGTACGCCAATAAACGTTATCTTTGCCCCCATGTCTGCTATCCTTGCTGCTGTGCACGCGTGGGAGTGCGTTGATTCTCCGTAGCTCTCCCTGAGATCCCAGTGTGCGTCAAAGTATATGACGTTGAGATTGCCGTAGCGCCTTATGAGGTCCTTTACGACGCCAATGGTCACGGTATGATCTCCGCCCAATACAACAGGCTTTTTGATGCCCGCAATGATTTCTGAAACATCCTCGCTTATCTTCTCTGGGGGCCCAAAGAGCTCCACGTTGCCTATGTCCGTGAACTGAATGTCTTTGAGATCTGTCCTTAACCCTGGGACGTAGGATTCAAGGAGGTATGATGCCTTTCTTATGAAGAGTGGGCCTTCTCTCATACCTGGGAGTCCTGAGAGAACGCCCTCGTACGGGATGCCCACTATCGTGATGTCCCCGTGTTCTTTGGCTTCCGCAAACTCCATGGATGAAAAAGGGCTTTGAAGAATAAAAGGGTCACGGAACGACAAACCATCTAGTTCCTGTTTTACCGTCGTGCAGTTCTATCCCTACCTTCGCCAGTTCTGCCCTGATCTTGTCTGCTATGTTATACCTCCTTTCTTGCCTCATCTCTCCACGTAGCTCCACAATCTCGTCCACTATTGCCCTAGTTCTTTCATCCACGCTCATTTCTGGCAGACCGAGGATGTTCATCATAGTTCTCAGCGTTTCTAGTGTTTCCCTTGCAGATTCTGGCGATAGGCGATATATCTTGCCTTGGAATGCGTTTATGAAGTCCATCATTGCAGCGACGGCACCAGGCGTATCAAAATCATCATCCATTCGCTCACTAAAGCGCTTCATGAACGGTCTCGGGTCAAACTCGTCATTTCCCAGCTCATTGTCCACTATTGCGTAGCGTATTGCCTGCTCTGCACGGTAAACTCTCTTTGCCGTTTCGTGTGCTTGGCGTATGCCATCTTCCGTTATGTTCATGGGCTGGCGGTATGCATTGGTTGCGTAGTAGAAGCGCCAGGCCGCAGCTGGCGCCATTTCCAGCGCTTCAAACCATCGGATGAAGTTCCCAAGGCTCTTGCTCATCTTCTCGCCGTTTATCTTTAACATACCCACGTGCATCCAGTATTTGACGAATGGTTTCTTCCCAGTGAACGCCTCGCTCTGAGCAATCTCGTTCTCGTGGTGTGGAAAGATGAGATCTGTTCCGCCGCCGTGTATGTCTATTTGATCGCCAAGGTATTTCCAAATCATCGTAGAACACTCTATGTGCCAGCCCGGCCGTCCCTCCATCCATGGCGCGTGCCAGAACGGTTCACCCTCTTTCCTCTTCTTCCAAAGCGCAAAATCGCCGGCGTTCCTCTTGTGTGGAGATGGCTCTATGCGTACCCCCGTCAGGAGGAACTCCCTTTTCTGCCCAGAAAGCTTCCCGTAGTCTTCAAATTTGGAGATGTCGAAGTATACGCCGTCCTCAGCGATGTACGCGTAGCCTTTGTCTATTAGCGTCTGAATGACATAGTACATATCTGCTATGACACTTGTAGCTTTTGGCATGGCGTTTGGGAGGCGGATATTGTATGAGCGGAGTGCTTGGATGAAGTCGAACATGTATCTATCTGCAATCTCTGCGAAGGAGACGCCTTCTTCGTTTGCTCGTCGTATTGTCTTGTCGTCAATGTCTGTTATGTTTATGAGCATGGTGACGTCGTATCCTCTGTATTCCAGCCACCTACGTACTACGTCAAAGAACGCGAATGTCCTCATGTGTCCTATGTGCGAATGGTCGTAGGTAGTGGGTCCACAGACATACATCTTGACTTTCTTTGGTTCTATCGTCTGGAACTCTTCCTTCTGCCGGCTAAGCGTGTTATATACGGATATGCTCATGTTTTTCACCTCCATGAACTATGAGATTAGCGAGAATTAGGGCAGGATCAACAAAGGCCAGCACCCATTGTAGAAAATAGGGGGCGGAGGTATATAAACGATGGGGACGATTATGGTGTGTGGTTCGCCTCCTTGTATTTGACGGTCCGCGCCCAGGATATCTGCGGTCCGTTGGGTTTGCAATAGCCTTCGCCTTTTTCTTTCTGGCAGTCCTCTCTTTTGCACTGTATTATACAGGAGTGCCCATGAATTATTTCCATTTTGCCGTGCTTGCATACTCTCTTTTCACTGTTTACGTGCTTTACACGCCTGTTGCAGACCTTTGGAGGGGGTACCGCGTTCGTCGCACTCTTTCCCACGTCTCGATTACGCGAGAAGGGTTCTCGATAGATATTCCTTGTGATTATGGCTACTTGACTGTCTGGAGCGATGGTTCCCGTGTCCACTACTCCTTTGCCAAGCATGGGGAGACTGAATCCGTTGCTCAAGCACTTGTGCCAGAGACACACACGCTTGTTGCGAGCAGTGATGGCAGGGGAAAACTCGTCTTCCCCGCGTTTTTGCCCAAAGGACTGTTTTATTCTGGCGTGGTCGTGGCTTTCGCTGTGCCGTCCTATGCCGTTAACTTGGACCGCGATCATCTTTCCGTGGAGCGAGCGAACGATCGTGTGGATCTATTCTTGGAGCCCACTGACAAGGGGTTTTCCGGATATCTCCGCTATGGCTTCTCTCGTGCCACTAAGGCGGTTGTGTCTATTGTATGGCGCGGCCTCGATGTTGAGCAACCCTTGGCCCAATGTCCGGAATCGCAGTCTGTGATATATCCTACAGTCTCAGAGCCCATTCTCCTCGTTGCTCACGAGCAGTTTCTGACTCCACGTAATCTTCTCACATATCTGGGGGTAGACTCTCTCGTTCAGGGCGAGGGTAACTTCGTGCTGCGCTTATCCTTGCATTTGCCCATGGAGGAACCTGCTAGCGACGAGATCTCTGTCTGGTCTGTGCCTAGAACGACGATGTGATGCTCAGCTGAGGCTTTTATCATCCTGAATCAGTGTAATACCTCATCATCATCGCAAGGAGTATAGCCCCGCGGGGATTCGAACCCCGGTCGCGGGATCCAAAGTCCCGCATGCTTGACCACTACACCACGGGGCTGCAGCAGTTTTCGCTCCCGGGCTGAAGATACTCCATCGCTGCAGGAGCATACCCATTAGTTATGGCGTTGAAAACTGATAAAAGCAATTATCTTGTGATTTTTTCCTTCGCATATCCTACGTATATGATGAGCAGGCCCACTACCATGAGTACCCATGGCAGGGATATTTGTAGCGCCGCCTGCGTAATAATTCCTATCTGTTCTAGGAGTAGAAGCACTCCGAAGAACGTTATTAGTATGCCCACGATCACTGCATCAACGTCCATGCTGATAAAGGGAGCTGATGCTTTATATATTATGGAGCGATACCTTCGCCAGTTGGATCTTCTAGATCAAGAGCGGCTGTCTCGCTCAAGCGTTCTTGTTGCTGGCGCAGGGGGGCTGGGAAATTTCGTAGCCACCGAGCTCGTTTTGGCAGGGGTTGGAAACGTGGATATCGTTGATCCGGACGTGGTAGAACTCCACAATCTAAACCGCCAATTTCTCTTTCGCGAGGAAGATCTTGGGAAGTCCAAGGCTTTTGTGAGTGCATCCCGTTTGAATGAGATTAACCCTTATGTGAACGTGCGCGGGATCACGGGCAGTTGGCGTGACGTGGACCTGAACAGATACGATCTGGTGTTCGACTGTATTGATGTGTGGGCGGAGAAAAAATCACTTATGCGCGCCAGGAACGGGCCCATTGTCTTTGGGAGTGTGGGAGACGATGTAGGTATGGTGTCTGTTCTATACGGGAAGCGCTTGAGTGTTTCTCAAGTTGCGTCCGCTTCTCGTGTTACTGCGGCGCACGTGGGTGTGGTAGCATCGATAATGGTGTTTGAGGGCCTTAGGGAGTTAAGTGGGCTGCCCTCTGTTCTTCGAGACAAGCTTTTGCACATTGATTTGAATCGTATGCTGTTTACCGTTCTGGAGGTGTAGTTGTGGGTCGCTTTGAGGGTGCGCGCTGGTCTGCCGATGACGTTGGTGCTCTGCTCCGATTGTATCGGCGGTATCGCGATCTCTGGTATCATACCTATGGTTCTCGTGTTCAGGATATTCTTAGGAATGTAGTTTCTGCTTCGGGCGCCAAGAGAGTGCTTGTTTTGGGTGCTGGAACGCCGATTCGGTTTCCCCCCGAGTTGGATGATATTATGACTGTGGTTGACCGTAGCCCCGCGGTGAAGGCGCTTTGGAAGGAGGAAGGCCGTAACGCGCGTTTTATTTTGGATGATGTCGTTCATGCTGCTCGAGTGATGCTAAAAGATCACGACGTTATCGTTTTACCTGCAATACTCAGCTGGTTGCCGGAGAGTAAGCGGTTGGAGTTGCAAAAAGTTTTGAGGCCTTCACTTCGGCAAGGAAATGTAGTTCTTGCTTACGATACAACACACCATAGTAGTGGATATGATGGCACGCGCCGCACAGCATCGCAGGTTTTGCCCACAAACTGGCACGATCTTTACATCGGCGGTCCACGTATTGTGTTCCCATGTTGTGTGTGGTCTGTTTCGCCACGCCCTGTTGTGTCTCTCGGGCATCTCGTGGATCCGGGTGAGGAGTGGGGTGTGGAGGCCAGTATACACGGATCTGCTGAATTTTTGCACCGTTTAGAGCCAGCGGTGGCACCCATTGCAAGGGACGGGTATCGCGAGTGGGCAGATCACAGCAAGAGCTTGCGTCGTTACGTAATGATGAAGCACTCTCGCTGGGCCCACAAAGCCCTTTAAAACTTCTCCAACATTATTCCCTCTGGATCCGGGGGTAGCTCAATCTGGTAGAGCGGCCGGCTGTAGTCTGGCTTTTTGGCCCAACCTGCTACATGGTTCAGGCAGAAACCGGCAGGTTGGGGGTTCAAATCCCTCCCCCCGGACTCCTTTTCTATTCCCCTACGACTTCCCACTTTGTTGGGCTTCCTTTTGCTTTGTCACGGGTGAATATATACGTTGTACCTGTTGCTGCTGCCCTGAACGTCTCGTCATGCGTGATCACGATTATCTGCTTGAATAGGCCAGTTTCTGGGAGTTTGTTGAGAAATAGGGCAAGGGCCTGTGCGGAGTCGCTGTCTAGGTTATGTGTGGGTTCGTCCAGCAGGAGCCAGCCCAATTTTCTGTTCTTTATGGCAGAGATCGCTATGCGCAGGGCAATGGCTGCGTCGTAAAATTCGCCGCCGGATAGGTTCGTTACGGGGATCCAGTGTCCGCTCTTTCTCTTTACTTCCAGTATGTAGTCGCTTTGCGTTGGTCTCATCCGGATCTCAGGAATGTCTCCGCCAACGTAAATCTCTCGCCAGACGATGTTTAGAACCTTGTTTACAGCAAGGATGCGCGCATTTCTCACGATTTCTTGTGTGCCTGCAAGGGCAGATTCCATCTTCTCCAGGGCATTCTTTATTTCCTCTTTCTTTCGCGCCGTAGCCATCTGTTCTTTGATTCGCTTTAGCTCTTCTCTCTGCCTTTGAAGGTCTTTTTCCACGTATTCTAACTGGTTCTTGTATTCCGTGAGCAGGCGTGTTATGCTGGCGATCTTTTCTTCAGTCTTTTTTTGCTCTATGAGCGTTTCCCTGAACTCTGCCTCGCTGGGTTCTAGCTCTTTCAGCTTTTCCTCAAGCGATTGCAGCTCTCCACGTTCTACAAGCAACTTTGCCTGTATCTCTGCGGCTCGGATCATGTCGGCTAGGCGCTCTCGTTCTTTCTTTAGGGCATCAATGTCTTTACTTGCGAGACTCTTCTCTTTGCTTTCTATGTCTGCTCTTACTTGCTTGATCTTCAGCTCCATCTGCGTTAGCTCTGTCTTCGCTCGTTCTACTTCTCTAACCATGGCTTCAACGCGTAGGGCCTCATCGTACGTTCTTTTTGCTTCTTCAGTTCGTTTCACGAGCTCTACGATCTTTTCTTCGTACTCTTTCTTTTCGCGCACGAGGCGTTCTTCCTCCTCTTCAAGCTTCTTCAATTCCTCCTCCGCAGTGCTTAGGTCTTTTCTCACGTCTTCTGTAGATCTTATGCTTTGTTTTAGCGCCTGCATCTTCTTGTTTGCTTCTTCTAACTCAGAGATCAGTTCTTGTAGCTCTTTTAGCCTTTGCTTGAGCCGGGTTACCGCTTCTTGTGCTGATGTGAGCGCTTTTCGGTGCTCGATGATGAGGGACTGAACTTTGTTCTCGTTCAGCTCACTTCCACAGACAGGACAGCGGTTTGCACCATGGAGGGACTCGATGAACGTCTTTTCCTGTTCTATCTTTGTGTTGTTCTTCGCTATCTCTGCAGTAATCTCTTGTATTTCCTCCCTGAACTTCGACAGACGTTCTTCTATGTTGCCATACCTTTCGGATATTTCCTTTATTTGTTTTTCCACAGATTCTGCGTGCTCCAGCTCTGATTTTAGCTCTTTTATGCGCTCTCTTACCTTATTCTTTCTCTCTTGAAGGCTTGCCAACGTTATCTCGACGCGGCGGAGCGCTTCTTGCATTGCCATGGTTTCCTCGTTTAGTTTCGCCAGTTTCTGCTCGAGCTCCTTTACGTTGGGGGCTTCCGTTGGAGCGGATGTGATGTGTTTCCTCAGCTCGTTGATTCTTTCTTGCAGGATCTGCTCTTCCTTTCTCAGCGCTGCTAGCTCTCTCTGCATGTCCTCAATTCTTTGAATCTCAGACTCAATTTTTCTTATTTCTTCTTCTGATGCCTCTTCGATTTTGCCCCATTTCGCTTCGATCTCTTTGAGTGTGGCTTCTTTCTCCTTTATAGCCCCTTGAATTCTGGCTGCTTTGTCTTTTATGTCTGCGAGCGCTTGAACTTTATTTTTGATCTCCTCGCTGCGCCTTGAAAGCTCACTCAGTAGCTCCTTGGCCTTAGCTAGCTTTTCCTCCAGTTCGCGTATCTGTGCCAAGGTTGTGCTTCTCCTCTTTTCGAGTTCGTCTATCGTTTCTTCGGCTTTCTTTCTTGCATCCTCCCAGTTTTGGCTTCTGAAGATGTCGAGCTCCCTCTTGATTCTATTTCGCACCTTTGTGACGATCTGTTTTGCAGTGCTAAACTCGCCTAGCTCTATGAGGTCGTCAAAGAGGCGTTTTCTTTCCTGCGGCGTCGCATCGCGGAGTATGTATGCCATCTCGTTCTGCCTTGCATACACTGCCTCTTTGAAGATCTTTTGATTCATGCCTATAATTTTTACTATCTCTGCATCCACATCCTTGGGTCTTCCGGTGATTACAGTTTTTGCACCTCTTAACTCCGCGAGTTTCTGCCCCTTTGCTGAGAATACGCGCTTTACAGAGTATTCCTTCCCGTTGATCTCAAACACAAGCTCTACGGTTCCTTCTGTGGATCCTTCTCGAAGTACCCGTTCGTAGTATCCTTTCTCTGGTGGTCCAAAGAGGGCGAAGAAGATTGCTTCGAGAACAGAGGACTTTCCAGCGCCGTTTATGCCGATAATTACATTCGTTCCTTTATCAAAACGCAGGTTCGTGTCATAGTGGCTGCGCCAGTTCTTCAGTCTAACGCGTTTTATCATGATGCATTTATAAGCATCGCTCTCCATAAAAACTTTGAATGGCAGTGGAGCGTGAAGTTTATGCGGTTCGTCGCGGACGCAATGCTT
Source organism: uncultured archaeon (assembly GCA_964451455.1). Lineage (GTDB taxonomy): Archaea > Iainarchaeota > Iainarchaeia > JAADDC01 > JAADDC01 > SZUA-1452. The sequence goes on along the minus strand of CAYVHT010000004.1, from coordinate 8,366 downwards.
GGCAAACTTGCCCGTTGGTTGCGAATTATGGGCTATGATACCCTTTGCGCAGCGGATATGCCCGTAGATGATGATGACCTGTTGAACATCGCGTTGGACGAGGACAGAATTCTTCTCACGCGCGACCAAGAGCTTTATCACCGTGCCATAAACGCCGGAATCCGTGCTGTCTATGTAGCGTCCACGGATATTGTTACTCAGCTTGTCCAACTCGTCAAGCTCGTGGGACTTGAATTACGGGATGAGCCTGCCAAGACCATCTGCCCTTCCTGTAACGGTTTGCTGGTACCTGTTTCTCGCCACGACGTTCGCGGTCTCGTTCCTTCCACCGTCCTGGACACGCACAGGCAGTTTTGGATGTGCCAGAGCTGCGGACAGGTGTTCTGGGAAGGTTCGCATTGGAAACAGATTAAAGAAATCGTTGCAAAGGTGAGGGAAGCCCTTAAATGAGTGTGCTTCCCTCCATGTTCACGCTTTCAACGTGAGGGAGGTTTCTGAGCGTATCTTCGACTTTGTCCACGATTCCGCCAGTGTCTTCCATAGAAACGCCTACAATAAGCGCTTTGAGGCCAAACGCGATGGGTTCTTCCTTTATCTCTTCCAGCTTTGCCTCGGCAGGGATGTTGTTTTTTATAGCCTCCTTTAGCTCGTCGAAGTGCTCCATATCGTCTGGCATTACCTTGAAAATTGCGAGAACTCTACCCATTTAATCACCTCATGGTCCCTCGAATCCGCAGCTCGGGCAGACCCATGTGTTGCCCTTTGCGCGGCAAGTTTCGCAACGGACGATCGTTTCCCCGCACACGGGGCACTTGAATGTGACGTACTTGGATGTTTCTCTTCCACAGGTCGTGCAACGCTTTGTCATGCTACCACCTCTGATCGCTGAATATAGAGTTATGGGCGGGTGTTAAAAAACTATGTGCGCGTGTGTTTCTGCTTCTCCAGCAACCGCCTTGCTATGCTTAGTTGCTCCTCCGCTGACCATAGCTGTTTTAATTCGCTGTTTTTCAGATTTTTGTGATCTTTTACGAATTGTATCTGCTCAGCCAGGTCTTCTGCCACTACACGTAGCACTTTTGCAAGTTTTTCGTCATTTCTTGCGTGTCCCTCTCTTATTGTGTGTCTGATTGCTTTTGCAGTGTCTTCTACGACTTTTGGGGGTAGCATATCCACGACCGCAGTTCCGAGGAGTGTTCTCCAGAATATTGGCTTTTTTGTGATGGCTTTGCTGTTTCTTGCCAGCTGAATGGCTGCCTGGTGTATTCTTGCGAGGTATTCTGGAGCTATGCTTGTGTCTTGGGGTGGATAATACGTGGTTATTCTTTCTGCCACCTCCCAGAACTCATCTTGGTATGTGCTTTTGTGGCGCTTCCTTAGCGCGTCCAGAACGTGCTCAAGGGCGAAGTATGCAGGTTCCTCTTCACCGCTTTTCAAGTATTTCAGCAGATCCTCATGGTATTCTTTCCAACTCTTTTCTCCTCGAAGTACTGCCTCGTAGCTGCCCTGTAAAGGATGCTCGACCATCATGCTCCATATTTCCTTGCGTATTCCTTCGAACTCAGGGTTTCTCAAGCCTCTCCCCGTATTGCCTTTATCTCGAGATAATCTTCACGTATTGCATCCTGGTAGTTCAGCTCTCCAGCAGCTATCTTGTCGAGTGTTTCCTCCAGGCGTTTTGTTCGCTCCTCCGAAACGAACTGTCCGTACCGCTTTTCCAAAAACTGATATACCTTTATGCCAAGTGGTGTCGGGTATAGCTTTCCCTTCGTCTTGGACTCCATAACGTACTTGCGGTCTATGAGTTTCTGTATGATCGTTGCGTATGTACTCGGTCGGCCGATCCCTTTCTCACGCATCAATGCGACGATGTCTGCCTGTGAGTAAAGTGGGATCTTGGCCATCTTGAACGCCTTGATGCGGTCTGGTTCATATTCCCCTTCTGTAATCTCTGCAATCTGAATGGGTCGTACTAGGAACCATCCTGGCTCTAACACGTTAACAACGTGTTCCTCCTTCGTTTTTAGGTCTGCTATTCTGTATTCAGCCTCAGCTTTCTCTACCCGTGCGGGAATCATCTGGGATGCCATGAATCGGGAGAATATGATGGAATACAAGTACAGGTGCCTCTTCGTTAGTCCCTGTATGTTTAATTCTCCCTCCCTGAGCAAGCGTATGAGTGTTTCAGTATCCATCGGTTTCGTCGGTCTGATGCACTCGTGGGCGCCACCCTCCCCCCAGCTGCGGCCTTTGTACCTTTCTTCACCAAATCTGTCTCGTATATACTCCTTTGCCACGGCCATCCCTGCAGGAGATACACGAGTGGTGTCTGTTCTGTGGTATGTGATGAGACCTGCCTCGAAAAGATCTTGCGCCAGGGCCATGACGTCTTTGGCCCCGATTCTCATCTTCGTTGTTGCTTCTCTGAGCATTGCATCTGTGGAGAACGGAGGTAGTGGATTGATTTTCTCTGTCCACCGCTTCGATATTCTGATCTGTACTTTCTTCCCAGCCACTGCTTTTTCTGCTTCCCCTGCTGTGCGGTATGGAGTCTCGAAGACCACCTCTTGGTTGCCAGCACGGACGCTCAGGAATACGGCGACGCTCTTCTTGTGCTCCTCGTTTCTCTTGATAATCCAGCCGAGCACAGGTGTCTGTACGCGGCCGGCAGACAACGTCTTGTTCCCGAACGCCTCTTGAAGCTTGTTGGATAACTCGAAGCCGATCCACCTGTCTTCTATTCTCCTGACGATCTGTGCTTCGACAAGGTGTTCATCTATCTCTCTTGTCTCCTCCAGTGCACGGAGGATTGCACCTCTCGTAACTTCGTGGAACTCTGCTCTGACGAGTGTTGGCACGTACGGGCTTATGGCGAGCGCGGTATCCCATGCAATTTTCTCTCCCTCTCGGTCTGGGTCTGTGCCTATGATCGCATAGTCGCTTTCCAGCGCGAAGACGCGCAGCGCGTTTACTCTCCACTGTGCGTCTTCCAGGTACTCGCTGCTACCGCATACCGGACATACGTTCTCCACTGTCTGCACTCCACAGCGCCGGCAATATTTTATGGTTGTGTATACGGGAACGAACCAGTTTCCCATTTTCTCCACGCCGTGTATGCCCCTATCGGTCACAAGATCAAACATGTGCCCCCTTGTTGCCACGATGTTCAGTATGTATTTTCCTGTGGTGACCTCGTAGCCCTGTATGCTACCAATTCTATACACTGACGGCTTTCCGAAGAAGTTTGCTATTGTTCTTGCCTTGTTTGGGGATTCCACGATGAATAGAACTGTTTTTACAGGATCGTAATCTTTGGCGCTGCCTATTTTTGCCCTACTCTCGTCCAGCCGCTTCTTCAAGTCGTTTAAGTTTACTTCCTCGATCGAAGTGAACTCTTCGTCCAGCACGTAACGTAGGTATTTTTCCAGCTGCTTGAATACTCGCTTGTCATCTACCAGCACGAAGGAGGCGCCTTCTGTTACTCCTCCAGCAAACATGCGGGACGTTCTGCCAGATGCTTGGATGTACGTTTTCGCGTCAGCTATGAGAATTTTTATCTCTCCGTTCTCTTCCACGATTGCCACTTCTTCACTTTCTTTTATCTTGTCTAGGAATGCGCGATCTGAGAAATATTTTGTTAGGATCTGCCTCGCTCTTTCAACTTCCTCCGAGCGTCTCATCTTCCTTACGCGGTTTGCCAGGCGTCTGAGTTCTGAAGCTTCTTTGGTGTCATCTATGTGGTCCGCGACTACATCGAGCAGGTATGCGAGGCGCCCTTCCGGTGCACCCTCGAAGCGTAGGTTAAACTTGAATTTGGGCACTCCTGTGAACACAGCGTAGCGAACTGTCTCGGGTAGATCTATTCCTCTGACGATCGCTCCGTAGTATGCCGCCATACCTACGAGCACGTCTATTTTCCCTGCTTGGAGCTCTGGTAGAACTTTATCTACGTTTTCCCCTGTTGCTAGCACTGCTTTTACGTTATTTTCGTTCAGCGCCCCGACGAGCTGCTCTGCGAACTCCTTGCCTTGGTCCACTGGGACGAAGATGAGGCCGCCCTTGCCCATTTTATGTATAATTTCAGCAGTCTGTGCAAGGGGGTCTTCTAGGGGGGCGTATATGTTTGTTATCTTTCTGAGGTTCGCTCGCGTACTTCCTATGTCAAAGCCCAGGAGTTCACGGAAAAGCTTCACGCGAATACCATACGCACGGCCCGTTGCGGTGGATACAATTAGTTGCCCCGTCCTGTGCGTTTTTTTGTAGTTATCTACGGCTTTTTGTATTTCATCTATGCGTTTGCTCAATTCTTTGTCGTTTTTTCGGAAAACAATTGTGAATTTTGCCTTAATTAGTTCGTACGTTTTTGCAAGGATTTCCTCGTCGTATCCGAGCATTTGCAGGATCCTATCTATGTTTTTGGATGCGCGCAATATCGCGTCCACGTCGTCCACGAAGACGAGGTCGAACTTGATGTTTTTCACCATGTCGAAGTTTCGCGTGAGGAACTGTGTAGTGGTTATGAGGATGTCAAAATCACCACCTTTCACCATTTCAATCCTTCTTTCCTTCTCCTTTTTCTTGAGCTTCCCATGGATTGCAACGATTCGTGCCGCGGGGTATGCTTTCTTTGCAAACTCTTTCAGTCTTTCTTCTATTTGAAGTAACAGTGCAGTTGTTGGCACGAGTATGTACGTTTTTTCACCCTCTCTTGCTAGGTATAGCGATAGGACCATCCCGAAGGATGTTTTGCCAATTCCGGTGGGTGCTACAATAGAGAACGATTTGCCTATGAAGAAGCGCTTGGCCCAAGTTCTTTGGGCACTCCAGATCTCCAGTCCTGTTGCTTTGCGGAAGAATTCGCGAAAGTCTGACGTTCTGCTGATGACGTCGTATATAGTTTGGTATTTTTTCAGCGTTCCCCTTTTCTCCAGAGTCTCGAATATGCTTTTCACGAGCTTCTCATAGTCTGCTTCTTGGATCTCTTTCTCAAGGCAGTGTTCGCAAGGGTTCTTTGTCCTGAGCCGAATGTCTGTTATTTCCCCCTCGCAGTTTGGACAGAGCGTGGTGAATCGTGCCTTCTCATACATCGTAGGCCCTCCGTATCACATCTGTTCCAACCTCTTTTACACCCTTCGTGATATCTCTCCTCCACGCCTCAAGGAACAGGGGTGTGATCCCCCTCTGCTCTGCGTAGGTGGTTACTTTTACTCCTAGCTCCTTTATCCTGTCGAATACGGGGAATCTATCCATGTAATTCAAGTCCCTCGTTAAGTGGTGGTCTAGCACGAGCGTTTTGAGGTCTGTTTCAGACACGATGCGTGTAATATTCTTCACAGCCTTGTCCCTGTCCGCGGCAGCAAATTTGTAGCCCAAAAAGTATGTGGGCGGCCCGTCCATTATCAGGATCTTCGGATTCTGGCTGATAATCCACTCTGCAGCCCTCTCGCTTACTGGTCCCTGAATGTCTGAGGAGAACACGAGGTCACCCACGCGCACGGCGATAACGTAGCCCAGTCTTGTTCCCTCTGGTCCGTGGGGCAATGCCGGCGAGAAAGCCAGGTCATCGAACTCTTTCCCGTCCGCCACTACGTAATCTCTCTTCAGCAGGGCAGCTCTTTTGCGCTGGGAGTAGTTTATGTTGTTCTTCGGATCCTTCACGTAAAGCTCTTTGTTCGTTAGTGCGTTCAGAAGCTTTGGGTCGTAATGGTCCCAGTGATAGTGGGTAACCACCAAGGTGTCTGCTTTCTCGGCAAATTTTTTGATCCTTTGGCTTGCTAGGACGAGAGCCTCTTCTTCTACAGGGGTTGGCGGTAGCCCGTAGCGTTTTGGACCTAACGCCGCGCTAGGATCAATAATTATTCTCTTTCCACAGCATTCCACGTAGACCGCCATTGATCTGACGCCCAGGGAATCTGACGCCAGGGTCAGGAGCTTCACAGGAAAATACGTGTTGCTCACCATTTTATAAATCCTCGCATACCAATCCTTGCGACGTACCGAGGTGTACAAAATGAACGTTGCAGATCTCCGTCCGTCCATGCGCAACGTGGATGTGACGGTTAAGGTAGAAGATGTTGTGGAGGATAAGGAAATTACCTCCAAGAAGGATGGTTCGCAGCACCACTTGAAGGAGTACCTCGTTGGAGACGAGAGCGGCTCCGTTGTCATGTCCCTCTGGGACGAGAGCGCGGACGCTGTCAGCCCTGGCGATTACGTTCACATTGAGAACGGCTATACTACCGTCATCCGTGGTCACCTGCGTCTGAACGTGGGAAAGTACGGCAAGATGGAGAAGGTTGAGGAGAACTTCGAGGCGAACACAGACAACAACGTGTCTGACCGTGAGTTCCAGCAGCCGAGGCGCTACGACTTCCCTGGCAGGGGAAGGTCCTTCGGCGGAAGGGGTCGCTACTGAACCCCTAATTCTTTCTTTATGAATTCTCTCAGCACTTTGCTTCCATTCTCTTGTGCTATTCTTGCCAATTCGTATAACGAGCGTTTTGATACCAGAGCGTAGTATGCTTTCATGGCAAGTATTCTTCCGTCTGTTTCTCTTTCTAGGTCTATGCATGCTCTATATACAATGTCCTGAATCTTTGCAGCGAACTTCGAGTCTGTTGAGTCGGCCAGGTGGACGATCTGCCCCTCTGGTGTTGCCAGGACGTTGAAGCCGTGGGCCTCTGCACACACTCTTATCAAGTACTCTGGCGCGCGGCGGTGAGCTAGCTCTGCGATGAGTGCGAAATCATGTTGTAGATACCAGTCTTCTCTCTGACGAAATCCGCCTGTTGTCTCGTCATGCTCGTACTGATAGTATTTGAAAAGGTCGTGGAGAAGCGCGGCACCGATCACGTAGTCCTTTTTGACAGAGTATCCGTAGAGCTCCGAGAACGCGTTTGTGAAATGCTTTGCGAGGATCGTAACGCCGACCGTGTGGTCTATGAGTCCGCCGGGGTAGGAGTGATGAGCTCTCGGTGCTGCAGGGGATTCGTCTATGCTGATCTTTGGCTCAACGTCCGCAAAGGTTATCCTTGGGTTTTCAAGGATGTCGATCACTGCATCTCTCACGTCCTCGTCCGTGACCTCCTTCCTTGCCATCTCGACGAGTTTGTCGATGCCAGCCATGAGAAGAATGGAGGGGAAGTGGATAAAAGCGGCGGTCGGAGAGTGCTCACACTCATCATCGCCTGCTGCTCATGCGGAGGTTCATCTCCCCATCCGCCGCGTTACACTGGTACCGATACTACGTCGTTTCCATTAAAAGCCGGTACCGTCGCGGTAAACGTGTATCTTGCTCCGTCTGTGATGTCTATTGTTACATTCACGGTTTTGCCTCCATCTAGGCCCGTTGGTATTGCATATACGAGCATGGCGATCTGACCGGGGTAGATGAGGTAATCCTCGGTCTTCCCATCGCAATTTATCCAGACCGCCGCGTAAGTTTCCCCATTTAATGCTTTGTAATCCACGTCTTTCCTCGGATCCTTGATGCTACAGGCGTCCTTCCCTGGTATCGCGTACTCAGCCTTTGCATCATTTCCATTTGTTGTAACGATAAGCGTGGTCTTTCTCAGATCCACGGGCGAGCCGTACTTCGGCACGCGCACTTGAATCCAAAGTGCAACAGCCTTCTTATACGTTGGCGATTCTGGGTTCGTGTCGTATCTGAAGTATACCGTATCTGAGGTTAATCTTGTGCCGATATGTGCTTCTGCGCTTTCCTGTGCTTCTGTTGCCACGTTCTTCATGGTGTTTATCTCTTCCATCTGCGTTTTTACTCTGACAACGGTTCCCTGCAACATCACGAACGCAATAACACCCAGAACAGCGATCCCAAGCAGAATCTGCCATGCCTTCATCTTCTTCACCTCAATCAACTACCGGCACGGGTTTAACAGCGCTCACGTATCTGCATACGTCTGACTCTTCGATCCTCTTTCCTCCCCGCTCATAGGAGATCTTAAACACCGTCGTGCCGTTTATCTCTGCCGTGCAGACCTGCGTTGTTCCGGGGTACATCACATCGTATCTGCACAGGTTTCCAGCGACGTCCACAACTACGTTTTTTATCTCATCGTCTGCGCTTACCCTCACGAAGGCCGTGTTCCCTTCAACGGAACACCACGCGTGCACACCGGTCTCTGTATGCATTCTCGGAAGAACCTCAACAAAGTACCAGTGTGCCACGACTAGTGCGACGATGAGCGCGCCGGTGCCGAGCAAGAGGAGTCCTATGTCCCTTATCTTCCACTCCCTTTCCATGATAAAAACACGTCTCTCCTATTTTTATCGGTGATGACGGAGGTTTCGTCTGAGGCAACGATGATGAAAGATAGCAGTGCTGATCCATCTCATCCTTGCGGATA
>CAYVHT010000003.1:0-48566 GCA_964451455.1 uncultured archaeon | reverse complement strand
CGTGCTCGCGGAAGTACTGTGTCGTGTCGTGGAATGAGACACAGGGCTGGAGCACTTCCACCAACGAGAAGCCCTTGTGCTTTATGGCCGCTTTCAGTGCCTCCTTGAGGTGCACCACGTCGTAGGCAAACTCACGGGCGACAAACGTGGCCCCTGCTTCCAGCGTGAGGACAATCGGATTTAACGGCTCCTCGAAAGTGCCCAGGGGAGTGCTCTTGCCCTTAAAACCATGCTCCGTGGTGGCGGTTGCTTGTCCCGTTGTCAGAGCGAAGACCTGGTTGTTGTGGAGCACCACTGTAATGTCAGAGTTGTATCGCGCCGCGTGGATGAGGTGGGAGATCCCTTCGTTGAGAAGACCGCCATCTCCACCATAGGCAATGACCTTGAGTTCTGGGTTTGCGAGTTTTATACCCACTGCAGGTGGAATTGCGCGGCCGTGCAGCCCGTAGAAGCCGTTTACGTTGATGTAGTCGTAGATCTTGGCACCACAGCCAATATCCGCAGTTATCACGAAATCCTTGTGCTGGGCAAAACCCTCGTTGACTAACTCAGCTATGGCCATCTTGCTGGCCGTGAGAATCCCAAAGTTACCACAGCCCGGACACCACGTAATCGGCGCCGGCGTGTTCAGATCGTTCGGAGTCATGGCACACATCTTCACAACCTCCTTATGATGTACTCAGGCGTCAGGGGCCTGGCGTCGTAGCGGAGGACCTTCTCATCGATCATTATCCCCGTCTTCTCCGCTATGATCTGGCCGAGAAGACCAGTTACGTCGTTCTCCACGAGGACGATCCTATCAGCATCTTTAATTGCTTCCTTGAACTGCTCCACCGGGAATGGCTCGATGTAGGACACTTGGACGAACTTCCAGCCATTCAGGCGTTTTATTGCATCCACGATTGCGCCCTTAGTGCTTCCCCACGATACAATGACGTTTTTACCCTCTCCGTAAACGCTTACTGGTTCCAACCTAGTTATCTCCTCCGATATGTACCTTACCTTCCTGAAACGCTTGTCATTCATCTTTATGGCCCACTCGCCCTCTTCTCTCGTGTACCCATACTCGTCGTGTTCGTAGGACGTTGCGCGGACGGGTACGTCTGCCTGTCCGGGAACGGCACGCGGAGACACACCAGTCTCAGTGATCTCGTAGCTCTTGTAGTCAGGGGGCACCACATCTACGATATTCCTGCTGGGCTTCACGCGTGGAGAGAATGCATCGATCGTGTACGTTGATTCCGCCAGATGCTTGTCTGAGACAATAATCGAAAGCACCCTGTACTTGTAGGCCAGGTAGAACGCCTCGATGGTCCTCTCAAAAGCCTCCTTTGGATCTCCAGGGGCAACAACCACCTTGGGATACTCGCCGTGACCTATGTTCACAGCCATCTTCAGGTCGCCCTGGCCTGTGTATGTGGGGATGCCTGTGGACGGAGCGTTGCGCATGGCAAGGTACGCGACAAGGGGCACCTCGCTCATGCCCTGCATGCTCATTGCCTCACCCATGAGGGCAAATCCGCCGCCAGACGTCCCTATCATGGCCATTGCTCCCGCGTAAGATGCGCCCAAAGCAGCGTTTGCCACGGCGATTTCGTTCTCCAGCTGAATCGCCTGGTAGTCGTACTTCGTCTGAAGAGCAGCGAGGTAGTGGAGGACGGGTGTGGCCGGCGTCATGGGGTACGCAATATATAGGTCTATTCCAGCCGCAATGGCGCCCAATGCAACTGCCTGGCTCCCGGAGATAAAGTATCTTGCCCTCCTCATGGGCTTTGCGTCAATGGCGTGCCCCGCATCCACCGCGTCGTAGCCCTTCCTCGCGGCGATCACCGCAGCCTCGTTTCCCTTCAGCTCCTCTCTAATTGTCTTCTCCAGAGCTTCGAAGGGCATGCCGAAGCGCTTCCACGCTGCTGCGATGAGTATCGTGTTCTCCATGATGCGCGGAACGTTGAGTTCCTTTATGATCGCATCCGTGTCCACGGAAATCTTCCTATCCGCGTTGACCCTGTTGGGCGCGAAAATTACGGCGTTCTCCTTCATCTCCGCCGCATGCTTGGTGATGGTGTCATCGTTCAGGGCAATGACGATGTCGTGGCCCTCAAATTCGTGGGACATGATGGGCTCATCTGAGATTGCTAGAACGTTAAAGTTGTGGCCCCCGCGGATAAGCGAAGGGTAGTCCCGGTAGTTAAAAACGTAAAAACCCTCACGAACAAAAGCCTTTCCTAGAATCTCTGCGGCCTTGGCGATTCCTTGGCCGGCCTCTCCCCCTATAAGTATCTGGCGGTACATGCTCATATAACGCTGTTAAGATTTAAATGCGAGGTGGTGCGTTATAAAGAACGACTACATTTTTACATCATGGCTGAGGACAACAGGCGTTTCGATGTTCTTGGGCTCATACTTGTCCTTTTAGGCTTGGCATACGCGGGTTTCGCCATATATTGGGGCACAAACACGGAATGGAGCCCGCACACAGACTATTACATACACCAGATCCTCAACCATAGTGGAAATTACGTGGCGATGTTCCCCGCAGAGAAAGGCTTGCAGGCGATCGTAGAGCTCGACAAAAAGTACGCATACGTTAAGATCTCTCCAGAGGGACTGATCACAAGGGCATATCTCCTGCCAGAGATGAACCTTGCCGCAACTGCGTACATGCGTGACAGCGTATATCTCCTTTCTGTGTCAGGGAAGCGCATATCTCTCTTCCGGGTGGAGCCTCACAGCGTAAAGCGTTTTGACTACAACCTGGACCTCTGGTCCCTCCATCCAACTCAGATCCTCCAGCAGTCTGATTCGCTCGTGTTCTACCTGCCAGGAACGTGGAAAGACCACTTCGGCATTGTCCGTGTAGATCTCTCTGAGATAAACGCGCCTGTGGCCCGCGTGTTCTACGACGTTCCCGTGTCTGATCTTGTCAGAGAGCAAGATACCATCTACTTCCAGAGCACGCAAGGATTCCTCCACGAGCTTAGCATACGTGGAAAAACTGCAACTGACTACCGTATACTAATAAGGGCAAGACCGCTGTCCGCTCATGATGACGCCGTGGGGGTAAATGCAGAAAAGGGAGCAGGATACGTAACCGTGAATGGAAATGTGGCAAACGCGATAATACTGGATGGAACGTACGGTGGTGCTCTAGTCACGGACTACGGCACGTTCATTTCTTCCAACGGGCAACTCTACGCCGTTATGGGGGATGACAAGAACAGCCTGCGCGTTTACCGATCAACCACGCCGTTCTTAGCATACGCTTACTTCCACAGCCCAACAGAGTATGCGGTTCTGGGTACGTACGCATCAGACCCTGCGTACATTCACGGCACGTTCGATTTTCCACACTGCCCGAAGAACTTCACCGCTGTTGACGCGAACGTAACGTTTGTGACAGCTCCCGTAGAACGCGAGTCTACGATACGTGGCGTTCTGACACCCATAAACTATGATGGCAACAAGGACGTCCCCGTAACGCCCGTAAAGCTATCCGTGGACTTCCCCTGCTACAGCCCATAGGCACGGAGTGCAGAAACCACGTTCCTGTGGACCGCGGTTGGCCCCTTTCGCCCATCCACAACAACAAAGCCATCCTTCACCGCCAGCTCAGCGTAGCGCTCTCGAACCTTTCTCAAAAACTCCAGCCTCTCGAAGTTCTGAATCAGACCATCGTTCCCGTGCGCTCTGGCTACAATTCTCTGAAGCGCAACCTCTTCCGGCACGTCCAATAGGATCGTGACGTCAGGTCTTGGAAACTCCGCATTCAGCATTCTCACATATTCCTCGCTCAGCCCTTGGAGTGTTTGATACACAATGGACGACCAGTAATAGCGTTCAGATATGACAATCTCCCCCGCCTCCAGCGCCGGGGCGATAACTTTCTTCACGTGCTCGTTTCTATCCGCTGCAAACATAAGTGCTACTGTTTTTGGATCGGGAACGTCTTTGGAACGGAGAAGCATGCGAAGAAAGTAACCTGTAAAGAGGTCCTTTGTCGGCTCCTCTGTGAGCACCACTTTTCTTCCCTGGCGAATCAAGTGGTCCGCAAGCATGCGCGCCTGTGTCCCCTTACCCGATCCGTCGATGCCCTCGAAGACAATAAACATGTTCTGATTTGAAGCGGAAGAATAAGAAATGGGTGGTTGGAAAGACAAATCATTCACTTCAGTTTCCGAACCACCGGGATCTCGTGGAACTCCCTTGGCATGTAGGGGTGCAGGACCTTGGGAATCCGTACAACCTCGTTCTCTGGGTCGTAGTGGTTCTCAAGGAGTGCCAGCATCACCCTCTGTGCTGCCAGTGCCGTGCTGTTCAGCGTGTGGACATAGTCCGTCTTTCCATCCTTCCTGCGGTAGCGTATGTTTGCTCGCCTCGCTTGCCATGCCAGGCAGTTGGAACAGGAGACTACTTCCCTGTAGCGTCCCTGTCCCGGATACCACGCCTCTATGTCGTGCTTTCGCGCTGCAACCATGCCTAGGTCGCCCGAAGAGATCTCCACGACGCGGTATGGAATCTCCAGTTTCTGCAAAAGTTCTTCGGCGTTGCTCTGGAGGAACTCGAACTCCTTCCACGAGTCCTCCGGATACACGTAGGAGAACTGCTCTATCTTGTGGAACTGATGGACGCGGAAGATGCCCTTTGTGTCCTTGCCGTGGGCGCCTGCCTCCTTGCGGAAACATGGAGACCATCCCGCGTAGCGCTTGGGGAGTTCACCCACCTCAAAGATCTCGTCCATATGATATCCCAGGAGCGCGTGCTCTGCAGTAGGGATTAGGTATAGATCCTCTCCATCTATCTTGTATATGACGTCCTCGAAGTCGGTGAAGTATGTGGCTGCCTCTTCTACCTTTCTTCTCATCATGTAAGGTGGTATGATGGGCTCGAACCCTTTCTTCATGAGTTCCTCGAGCGCCCAGCGTGCCAGTGCGAGGTCCAGAAACACGAGTGCCTTCTTCTCGTAGTAGAATCGGCTTCCCGACGTCTTTCCAGCCCTTTCTGTGTCTGCCACGTCCAGCATCTCAATGAGGTCGTAGTGGTGCGGCGGCTCCCAGTCAATGACTTCGTGCTCCACCTTGTGTCCGTCCGTCTCCTCCTTGAACTGGTCAAGATGTTTCCTCCAGACGCGCACCTTCCCCCAAAACTTGATGGGCTTGTTATAGGAGTCGTCTGGAGCGATAATGACCTCAGGATGCAGGAAGTTTGGCAGCAGACGGAGCTTCTCGTCTATGAGTTTCTTTAGCTCGGCCTCCTTCTTTTCCAGCCCTTCAATCCGTGCATCCAACTCTTTTGCCCTCTTCTTGAGCTCCTCTGCAGCGTCGCGCCTACCCTCTTTGAACATCCGTCCGATCTCCTTAGAAATCTTGTTCCTCTCAGCGCGCAGGCTGTTGAGCTCCTTGAGGAGCTCGCGCCACTCCATATCCAGTTTTTCTATATCGTCCACAACGGGAACGAGCTCCTCCAGATACCTCTTCTTCAGCGTTTCCACTACTTCTTCTTTCCTCTCTCTTATGTCCTCAATGCTTAGCAATTTTTTCACCTCCAATGACTAGGGCGAAGAGAGAATACGTCCTCTGCGTGTTTAGGATTGGTACGGCATCGCCCTCCATAGAAGAAGAGGAAAGGTGGTTTTTATATCTTGGCCCTCGCTAGCGAACCGCCACCCGAATGCCGCAAGGGATCGTCAGGGCAGATAACGACATGCACATATTGTATCACGCCATCTTGACTATCCGCACCGGCACAGTCTTGTACGCTGGGATCTTCGTCTCGGGGTCCAGGTCCAGGGGGGTTAGCACGTTTACAGGCACGTCATGAAAGTGGAATGTCGTTGCCACTGCACCCTCCGGCATGGTCTCTGACGCCTGAACGGCAAGTTTAATAGCACCCACTGGCGATTCAACGCGGACTACGTCTCCGTCCTTTAGCCCATTTCTTTCCATGTCCTTCGGATTCATCCAGAGGACGTTCTTGGAGAACATGCCCTTCAGCCGCTCTGAGGACATTGTCAGGTCGCCAGTGTTGAAATGGGGCATCCTTCTGGCCGTAAATAGCGTGTAGGGATAACCAGGGTGCTCCACGACCCTTGGGTTTAGTGCGTAAAATCGCTTCTTGCGCATGCCCTTCTCTGCGAAGACGTCCTCGCCAGAGTACACGGTTTCAGGGTCTATGTGCATATATCCGTCCACACGGGTTGTGATTTCGTAGAACACGTCCTTGGCACTCCGGTATTCCCAATCTACACCCATACCCCTTGCCAGTTCCTGAAGGAACTCCCACTCTTGGCGCGCAAGCGCTGGCGGGTCAACGACCCTCCTCACGTACCTGACCCGTCTCTCGCCTATGGTCACCGTACCCTCTCGTTCGTAGAGCAGGGGCGTTGGAAGAACAACATCCGCAAACTTCGTAGTGTCGTTAAAGAAAGGTGTGGCGTGAACCACAAATGCCCTCCGTAGATTCTCCCAGACCAGATTGAGGTGTGGCATAGATCGGGCCGGGTTAAATATGCTCGTGAAGAAGAAATTCACGGGCTTTGTTGTCAGGAACTCCGTGAGTGTTAGCCCATACTTCGGTGCGATACCAACATCCCCAGCCCCCTGTATGTTGATCTTCCCCCTCTCCGTGATGATCTTCCCATTCTTGAGTAAAGCGATACTCGTCAATGCCTTCACAGCGTCAGTCCCGTGGTACGTCTGTGTGTATTTCATACCGTGCATTACTCCGATCCGTTCGGCGGAGTAAACGGCCTCGGCAAGCTCCACGATCTTCTCTTTAAGCACCCCTGTGATTCTGGAAACTGTTTCTGCGTCAAAGGGCGCCACGGAGTGCTTCATATCTTCAAAACCTTCGATCTCTGAGGTCATACCTTTCTCATAGATTAAATAGTGCAGGATCCCCAGGACAACATAGACCATTCTTCCAGGCTTCGTTATGATTCTGTAGTCTGCGAACTTCCCCGTTTCGTTCTCCCACGTGTTTATACATGCCAGTTTCAGTCCCTTAGACCGTGCAGCAACGATCTTTGAGAAGACTGTAGGGTAGTTGCTCGCAGGGTTCGTTCCAACCACAAGGAGCAGGTCTATGGAGTATATGTCGTTCTCGTAGTCGGGGGATGCAGGAACTCCAAGCATGTCGTTATATGCCTTCACGGTGGGAGCATGGCAAAGACGTGCGCAGGAGTCCACGTTGTCGGAACCGACGACCTCTCGGGCAAACTTTTGGATGATGTAGTTATCTTCATTTGTTATCTCTCCACTCCCTGCCCACCCTGTCTTGTCAGGAGCAGTATTTTCCAATTTATCCTGAATGAGCTCCAAAGCATACTCCCAGGATATTTTAGAGAACTCTCCTTCCCCCTCTCGAATGAGGGGTTCCGTTACTCTCTTCGGCTGAAGCGTGTGAATGGAGAGGCCCTTTATGCAAGGCTTTCCCTCTGATACGGGGTCCTCCGGGTCGGGAAGAACGTTGACAATCCTTCCATCCTCTACCACGTACTTCAGCCTGCAACCTGCCCCACAGAATATGCACGTAGACCTAACGATCATGCGTTCAGAAGGTCGTGGTAGAATAAAAATCTAAGTGCGGGGACGAAGACCGCCTGTTCTGGCCGAGCGACGGGCAGCGTTCGCTAACGCCCAGCCACCCATGAAAAAGGGCAGAGTGAAGGAAACAGATATGACTGTTGATGCGGGGGCTGGGATTCGAACCCAGGAAGGCACTAAGCCAGCGGATCTTGAGTCCGCCCCCTTTGGCCACTCGGGCACCCCCGCAGCTGAGGTACGGAGACACACCCATATGGGCCTGCGCGTAATACCATTGGAGGGGAAGTTTTTTATTCCGCCGCTTCGTTGTTTTTGAGATGGAATCCGCCTCTCTGAACGCTTCATTTTTTCAGCTCGGGATTCTCCTATTCATTTCACTACTACTAGGTAGTATCCTTTCCATGTTCGGACTGCCGGCAGTCATAGGGTATCTTTTGGCGGGTTTGGGGCTTGGCCCGTACGGAATGAGCATCGTTACGGATAAGGTGCTTATCGACTATCTCTCCGAGCTTGGTGTCTTTCTCCTTCTCTTCTACATGGGGCTAGAGATTAGTCTCAAGAAGTTCAGCAAGGCAGGAACATACGCGCTCTTCCTCGCACCCATAAAGATCGGAATCGGATTTGCGCTGGGATTTCTCGTGATGAAAGCCTTTGGAATGCCCAGCATGGTAGCAATTGTGTTCGGCGCAGCCCTGGCAGTATCGTCCACTGCGATAATATCTCAAATCATCATAGAAAATCACTGGCAGGAAGCATTGGAAGCCCAAGTGGCACTGGCAATGCTGATTCTAGAAGACATCTTCTCAGTATTCGTTATTGGGTACATACTGGGCGCGCAGGGAGACGTTTCCGTGGGAAAAATCATATTGAACTCTGCCGTGGTCCTGTTCATCCTCTTCGCCATTGGAAATCGGCTGTCAAGGCGACTCTTAGGCGCCATAGAGCACTTCGGCAAGCCAGAGCACTTCACACTCTACGCATTTGCCCTCCTGCTCATATTCGCATACGGCGTGAGCTATCTAGGCATGTCTCCATTACTTGGCGCATTCTTCGCCGGAATGCTCCTGTCTGAGACGGCAAACGCAAAGAAGATAGAAGATGAGCTCAATAGCCTGAGAAAGCTATTCGTTATCATATTCTTTACATCCCTGGGACTAAAATACCAGATATCCTTTGGTCCCATGGCCTGGATCCTCGCCGGCATTGGCCTCCTGGTATTCCTTGTGCAACGAGTCGTACTACTGACCACTGCGCCATTCTTCGGTGTCACCCCCAAAAAAGCAGCAAAGCTATCCCTGCTCATGCTTCCCGCAGGTGAGTTTGCTCTGTTCATGGCTGCAACAATACAAAAGATCCCTCTAAACGATCCTGTGACACTTAACTACTTCCACATCACGGCTGCACAAGCCTCGCAGATCGTGGCACTGGCGCCTGACATCATGGGCGCCACATTCATACTCATCGTCACCACAACGATCCTTGCAGGGATCCTACTAAGAAAGGGTGATGAACTAGCGGAGAGCATGGTAAAATACATCCCTTCCTGGCTCTTACAGCTGTCTGAGCAGCTGAAACCATACCTAACAGCCATGAGCGCCGCGCAGAAAGGGATTGTAAGCACAAAAACAATTGAGAAAAAAACAGAGAGGGTTGTGGAGTACACGCTCGCGCTCATCGCCATCGCATACATAACGGGCTACGCAATGACCGAGTACCCTGCCCACGGGCTGCAAATAGCAATATTCGGATTTGCTCTGGCAGCATACCCGCTCGCAAGTATAACAATGGCCACATACGCCATTATGTACCACTACGCAGAAGAAATAACGCGATACTCGCCACTACCAGCAGAGTTGAGTAGAAACATCGCCAAAAACCTCGCATACGTCATGGTTGGCGTCACAACATTCCTGGTAGGCCTTCTTTCCCTTGCAGTAGGACAGGGGCTATCCGTGGTGACGTTCTGGGCAGTTGCAGCACTCCTCCTGACTACATCTGTGGGGCTTGCCGCTTACGGGATCATTCAGATGCTAAAAACGTTCATGATGCCACTGACAGAACTGTCTAAAACCACGCGTCCAAAGAGGTCTGCGCACCGCTAGCAGGAGAGTTCTCCACGAGCCTTTGTACTGCACGATCCACACGATCGGGAGAGAAGTCATGCGCCTCTACGAGGATCTCTCGGATTCTCCGCTCATCCGGCTTCTTGAAGCGAATGGAGTAGTCGTCCGTAACAGGAGGGTTCAAAAATAGGCGCTCCACAGCCCGCCAATCAAAGTCCGGCTCATAGGACAAGGCACGGAAAATATCTTCCAGGGAGTCGTGCTCCTTCACGAGCGCGAGTGCCCTCTTCGGCCCTACGCCCGGAACCTTATCATTGAAATCAGTTCCTATTAGAATGCCAATCCAAACGAGCTTTCTTCTGTCAATCCCTAGATGCTCTAGCACCTCCTCCAGAACGATAAGCTCAGGATGGATTGGAACATAAACGTCCTTCCCAGGGAGCTTTCTGCGCCCCTCTATGGCAAGATTCCTCACAAGCCGCGGCGCGCCGAAGAGCAGGGAGTCGTAATCTTGAGAGCCAGAAGCCCAAACATCCCCCTTTGCAGCCATGTGTGCCGCCTGCGCTTCCCCCTCAGAAGGGGCCTGCACGTAGGGAATGCCCATCGCATCTATGAGTGCTTTGGCATCCTCCACCATTTCAGCAGTCAGACGCATGGCTGCCTGCCCATATTTCCTTGCCTCCTCCACGTTGCCCTCCGCAAGCGCTTTCTCCCACCGCTCTCGAGCCTTTTCACGAACCTCCTTACGCTTTTCAAGTGTTCGTTCCTTCAGCTCGGGCGGTTTACCGTCAAAGACATAAACAGGACGCACACCCTTCTCCACCATGCGAATGGTACGATAAAAGAGGCCGGAAAGATGAGAAGTAACTCTGCCCTGACGATCCATGAGCGGCGTCCCATCTGGCTGGCGAATAGCCGCGAGAAATTGGTATAGTGTGTTGTAAGCGTCTAAAGCGATTGTTCTAGACTTAAGAGCGTCGTAGTCCATCTCGCGCTTAACGACGAGGTCTCCCAGTTGAACACCCATTACAAGTATATGTGTGCTGGGCCTTTATCTACCTTCTTCTTGCGCACCTTCTCCATAGCCTCCTGGAAGTCTCTGAGCGTTATTGCCTTGTGACCTTTGCGTATGGCCAGAAGCCCTGCCTCTGTGACCACTGCCTTGAGATCCGCACCGGACATGCCCGCGGCAGACTTTGCCAGCGCGCGGAGATTCACGTCCTTGGAGAGACGCATGCCACGAGTATGCACGCGAAGGATCTCGTAGCGAGCGGCCTCGTCCGGTAGTGGAACCTCAATGATGCGATCAAATCGGCCGGGACGGAGGAGTGCAGGATCCAGAATATCTATACGGTTCGTAGCACCGAGAACTGCCACGCCATCCAGCGGCTTGAATCCATCTAGCTCCGCAAGAAGCTGGACAAGTGTCCTCTGTACTTCCCTGTCACCGCCCGTTAGCGCCTCGGTCCTTACAGCACCTATGGCATCTATTTCGTCTATGAACACGATGGATGGCGCCTTTTCCCTTGCGAGCTTGAAAAGATCTCTAACGAGCTTAGCACCCTCTCCAATGAACTTACGCACCAGTTCAGAGCCCACAACTTGGATGAACGTAGCGTTGGTCTCGTGGGCCACAGCTTTGGCGAGAAGAGTCTTACCCGTGCCTGGTGGGCCGTACAACAATACACCCTTGGGCGGAACGATGCCCATCTCCTTAAACACGTCTGGGTTCTTAAGGGGAAGCTCCACAACCTCTTTAACCTCTTGAATTACATCTTTTAAGCCACCAATATCTTTGTAAGTGACGTTTGGGCGCTCCACAACCTCGAAAGCCCGCACGCGTACGTCCTTCGGCTCAGGTAGAACGTCCACCACCGCAACAGTCTGCTGAGACATGGCTACCTGTGCACCAGGATAAAGCTTGTCGTAAACGGAGCTCATAACGTTAACGAGGAACGTCATGCCGTTGGAGTTCTTCACCACGGCGCGATAATCGGGAAGTACGTCCACAACTGTTCCTACAAGCAAGGGCGGGGAGGTCAGACGCTCGAACTCCCTTCTAAGCTCTACATATTTCTTCTGGAGTAGGAATGTATGACTCTCTAACTTCGCTCGCTCGCTACGAAGGGCGCGCAGCTCCTCTTCAAGCTGATACACGTAAGAAGTGATGTCATTATCCTTGTTACGCCCTCCACTCTCGCTCTCAACCATCAATGCTATATAACCTTGCCCCATCTTTTAAGAGTATGCACTGCGAGATCTGCGGGAGAGAGATAACAAGGGGCTTCCTTATAGAACTAGAGGGAGCAAAGCTCATTGCATGCGACCGTTGCGCATCAAGAGGAACGATAATCCGCCGCGTTTATGCTGATAGACCGGAGCGAAAGAGACCACAGAAACACGAAGAAAATACAGAGAAAAAGGAACTAGTACTCGTCGAAAACTACGGGAAAAAAATCAGGGAGGCAAGAGAAAAGGCTGGAATCAGCAGAGAGGAGCTCGCTAAGAAGCTACACATACGCGAGGGGTACCTACACAAGATTGAAGAAGAGGAACTAACGCCCACCGACGACGTGGCCAAGAAGTTAGAAAAGATGCTCAAGATAAAGCTATACAAGGAACTAAACGAGGACGACGCAGCGGTTCCACTACCGGAAGAGAAAGAGAGCACACAGATAACCCTTGGAGACGTGGTAAAGATCAGGTGGGTGAAGAAGTAATGTACATACACCCAGTTCTTATTCTTATTCTGCTCGGAATTCCAGTACTGGAGTACCTGAAGCGAAGGGGCAAAGCGTCGGGGACTATAATCTATACGGTGCCCTGGAACTGGCTCGTCAAGCAGGTTAACAAATATGCGACCAAAGCAGACTGGAGAAAATTTGGAGACATTGCAATCACCTTCCTGGCAGGACCCATAATAGCTAACAGATTGATCCAGCCAGAGAACAAGAGGGCTGCGTTCGGCTGGTTTGCAGGCTACGTGCTTTTCTACCTCCTGGGGCTACCATTGGCCCGCGGTGGTATGATATTCGGTGGCTTTGACCCGATAAGCATAACTATTCAGCTTGTGGCCCTGACTACCCTGGGGTTCGCAGGATATGGCATAGTACTCCTCGGAGGCTCTGCATACGTCATAATTAAGGAGTACGCTATGGGGATCCCACCTGAACCCGGCGTGGGCTTAGCCATACCCGGTACGTCCTTCGGGCCTGTGCACATACCACTAATAGAGGGGATCGTGGCACTGATTATAGCTTTGCTCTTCCATGAGGGAGCCCACGGCGTTACAGCAATAAGGGAACGGGTTCCCGTGGATGAAGGAGGATTGCTGCTTCTAGGCCTCTTGCCTATCGGTGCATACGTGGAACCAAAGGAGTCTGTGATGAAAAGAAAGAGCACCGCCGCAGTGGCACGAATACTGGCAGCAGGACCCATGGCCAACATGGTCGTCTTTGCAATTTTCGCCATCCTTCTCGTAGCGATAACACCCCTGAGCAACTACGCAGCTCAAGTAGAGTGTGAAGCATCCGGCGGTGTGAAGATACTTCATGTGCCAGAGTCATTACACGTAGGAGATCGCATCATACCCTCTGGCGCTTATGGGGAAATAAACGCAGGGGCAGTCGTGGTAGAGATCAACGGACAACGAGTGCAATGCGCGAGAGACTTCTTCCAGGCACTAGCACCACTAAAGGAAAAAGAGTACAATGGACCAGTTGTGCTCACAGTCCTGGAAAATGGTATCGAGAGGAACGTGACCATCACAATGCACGACGGATTCATAGGGGTAGAGGGCGTAGAAAACAACCATGTGAAAGCACTACCGTGGTGGTATCCGCTGGTTACTTTCCTTATATCGCTCATATACTGGACCGCCCTGCTGAACTTCATGATCGGGCTTGTTAACATGCTACCCGTGCCACCACTGGATGGTGGGCAACTATTCAAGATGCTTGGAGAAAAAGAAGGGCTATCAATACTGTACAAAGTACTTCTGTGGACAACGCTGGCAATATTTGCAATAAACGTGCTGCCATGGTTCTTAAAATAAGTACAAAGACAAAGAATGGAAAATAAAGGTCAGCGGAGATAGTCCAGACCAGGTATCTCCTCCGCCATGCTTGTGTAGTCGCGCGCAGCGCTGCTGTTACCCACGGGCCCCTTTATGAAATTAGAGGAAACACCCGTGAAGATTGCAATCACGCGGACACGGTCCTGGAAGCTTGGGTCTATGCGCGCACCCCAGACCACCGTAGCCTTGGGGTCAACACGTTCCGTGAGGAGCTCACCTATGTCAGCAGCTTCTCCAAGAGTCAGGTCAGAGCCGCCCGTTATGTGTATCAGAACACCCGTGGCGCCAGTGACATCCACGTCCAGGAGCGCGTTCTTCAGGGTATCCTCCACAACGTCCTGAACCTTGTTCACGCCACGGCCCTCTCCCACGGAAATCACGGAGAGACCGCCGCCAGTCATGATGGCGCGAATGTCTGCGAAGTCTATGTTCTTAAACACGGACGGCTGAGTAATCGTCTCAGCGAGGCCCTGGATCGTCTTGGCAATAACCTCATCCGCAACCTTCAGAGCGTCGTTCAGTGGGAGGTTCGGCACGAGCTCAACGAGACGGTTGTTGTCTATGACGATAACCGTGTTAGCATGTTGGGCAAGGCGCACGAGACCCTCATCGGCATTGTTCATGCGCGCACGCTCAAGACGGAATGGGTACGTAACCATGGCAACGACGATGGCGCCCTGCTCCTTTGCGATCTGTGCCACCACAGGGGCAGAGCCAGTGCCAGTTCCACCACCAAGACCCGCAAGCACGAAGACGAGATCTGCACCCTCCAGAGCCGTCTCCAGCGCCTGGCGAGAAACCTCTGCAGCCTTTTGGCCGACCTCCGGGTTACCGCCAGCGCCAAGGCCGCGAGTAACACTACCACCGATAAGGATCTTCGTTATATCGTCCGAAAGCATGGACAAGTGCTGCTTATCCGTGTTAATAGCAATCAGCTCGGCTCCCTTCACGCCCATCTGGGCGATGCGGTTCACCATGTTGTTACCTGCGCCTCCACACCCCACAACAACAATCCTGGGCTGTGCGAACTCATCAGCCTTTGCGGCTGGCTGGGCATTTCTCCTGATGGCATCTTCAACCAAAGACCTCACATTAATCACCTCTCGAGGCTCCCTCATCGGGCTAACACTCGTGTAAATTTACGGTTTCGTAGTTTAAATAGGTTTCCCTCAAAGATAGGGACGATCGACGGTTATGTATAACGACGGAGATTCTAGAAAAAGAAAAATGTTCCAAAATACGAGTTATGTATAATAATGATAACGATTGCTCCAGAGACACACTTATAACGATCTGCGCCCATGTTATAATGCGGCGGCAGGCCGGGGGGTTAGCGGTCCCCTGCACCGGAAATCCGCTTACGCCGGGGCCATACCCGGGGGGCGGCGGGGATCGCTGATGTGCTGGCCTTCCCCGTGCACCGTCGAAGGCCTGTCCCATCGGGTGAGCGTGCTGGGGTGAATCGGCCAGGCCCGGAAGGGAGCAACCGTAGCCCCACACGCCCACGCTGATGGGGGAGCAGGCTGGAGGTGCACGGGGAGGGTGCGGGCATCAGCACCCCGTCAACTCCCGGGCGCCGCCGCATATCTTCACGGTGGGAACCATGAGATACTGGTGGACGTTGCTCCTTTTTGTGATCCTGCTCACCGTAGTGGTGGAAACGGGTCTGCAGCCTAGCAAGAAACATTGTGCTACTGTGTATGCTCTTGGGTATGATGGAGAAAGGGGAGTTGCAATTCCGATAACCACGTGTGCGGGCCAAGGGAATGGAAAAGTATTCATATCCGTGGAAGGAGTGATGTCCGAAAGTTTTCAGAACGCAATACATACCGCGTATTCAATCCTCTCGTCTCGCTACTCTACATCCAACAAAAACATATACATAACTGTCTCCGGACCCCCCACGTTCCTCCAGGGAGACTCCGCAGGCGCTGCCATATACGCATCCATGTTCGCATCACTGGCAGGACTCTCCCCTAAAGACCTCGCAGCCAGTGGAGTGCTGGATAGAGATGGCACAGTAGCACCTGTGCTGTACGCAAGGGAGAAGGCAAAGGCGTTCCACGGTGTAGTGCTACTACCCTATGGAAGCTGCGCCCAGGGTGCAAAATGCGTCCAAACTGTAAGTGATATCGAAGATGCAGTGAAGTCGCAAAGCGTTTAAAGAATATCGCAGATGGTTTTTGTAGCTGCGGGGCGAATGCCCGGGTAGCTCAGTTGGTAGAGCGGCCGGCTGTTAACCGGCAGGTCCCAGGTTCGAGTCCTGGCCCGGGCGCTACTTCTAAAATATATCTATACCACCAATCCGTAGTCCTAGCGCGCTTAAATGGGATTCAACGCCCAATTTTATGATGTATAGACTTCTAGTGGGGGGGCGACTCATCACAATATCCACGTTTCCAGACTTCTCCTTCCGCGACAAATGGTCCGGCGTGTTCTTCACAAATAAGAAGGTGATCAACTACCTCGCGATCAAAACAAAATGGGGCTGGATCTCTCCTGAAAACGCTATTGTAGAGGAAACAAAGGCAAACACTAAGGAAGTCACGTTCCACCACGACGTAAACGAGCATCATATATCCGCAAGACTGGCGATACGCACGGCAAAGCGCGGGGGATTGCACCTTGAGCAGATCCTCATGTCCGTAGATGGCAGTGAGAAAAATATCCTTGAAATAGGCATCTGCGGAAGGCATGCATATGAAGCAGAATGCGCTCCAACGGAAATGCTCGGCAAGGCTGTGCGGGCAGGAGATTTGATAATCGCAGCGTTCCCAGACGATGCCAACGAACCAGTAGTAGATGACCTTGGCGCAAGAATGCAACAGCAGGGAGATGAGAACTACGCGATCCGCGTAATACAGGTCCCGTTCAAGAAATCCGTAACTATAGATGTTCGACACAGCCCCCCAAGGTTTGCAGCAGTAACGTCCGCAAAGTCCGCGGCATTCAGCACAGATAACGAGACATGGAACGAACTGTATGCGCGCGCGAAGCAAACCATACAGATTCTGGCAAAACGGAAGGGGTGGTATGCAGGCCTTCCCTGGTTCGTTCAATACTGGGCAAGGGATACGTTCCTCTCGCTTCCCGCCCTAGTACGGGAGGGCTACTCAGCACTGGCAAGACGCACCCTGCTTGAATTCGCACGCAAAATAAAAGACGGGGAGGTACCTCGCCTCATACGTGAAGATGGCACCCCGGAATACGGAAGCATTGATGCTAACCCTCTTTTCATGAACGCAGTGGCTGATTATGTGCGCGCGACAGGAGATTACACGATCCTGAACGAGCTTCGCGCGGAAATTCATGAGGCACTAGGCTGGATACTGGACAACGCACGGGGGTACTTCCTCAGAAGCAGGGGAAAGGATACGTGGATGGACACGCTAGAAATACGCAAAAATCCCGTTGAAGTGGCAGCATACACGACCAACGGAGTAAGAAAACTTGCGCAACTGGGCGTGCTGCCCGGAGAACTGTATAAGGACATCATGGATGAGTGGGCTGCCAAACGGAATGCATTTCTGTTAGAGCGTAGTGCTAACGTACTCCTGGCATCCATATATGGCCTAATCCCTCCAAAAGAAGCACTGAGGCTAACAAGGGAATGGAAACTCATAACGAAGTGGGGCGTGCGCACGTGGTCCCCACTTGAGCCAGAGTACGATCCTTCAGCATATCACACAGGGGCGGCATGGGGATTAACCACAGCAGCGGGTTTGTACGTGGCGCTGGCAGCAAGGGACTGGGAGACTGCGGAAACGCTGAAGACCGCACTCCTGAAACGGGGAAATTGGACGGAATATTTAGACGAGGTATGGAACAGTGAAAGGGGCGAACCACTTGGTGCAGACGCTCAGCTCTGGAGCGCAGCAATGGTGATCCGCGCAATTGACGAGGTAATCATAGATAAAAGATGCGTCCCGCCGAATACCAGCCGCATCCGTCGCACACGGCTAGAAAAAGCAGGGATGCGGCGCGTGGCAGTTGGGAAGTAATTACTGCAAAGTGGAAACAATACGAAGTTCAGAATATATACACAGGGGATTAAGATAGTAAGGAGGCGAGGGCAAAGATGAGGGTGCTGATGATCGGGTGGGAATTCCCACCTTTCTTCAGTGGCGGACTAGGGATTCACGTATATCACCTCACGCGAGAGCTGGCAAGAAAAGGCATAGACGTCACGTACGTAATGCCCAAAACACATATGTCGATTTCTGCACCATGGGTGCGCATAATCCAGGCTCCTTTCTACGCAGACATCGGCATATACGCGCTAAGTGGCGGAACGACTGCAACCGTAGAGGACTACCCGTCGGACCCACTGGAAGGGGCAAAGGCGTTCACAGAAGCGGTGGTAAATACGGTCACGCAAATGGTAAAACGAGGGGAACGATTTGATCTCATCCACTGCCACGACTGGATAAGCTTTCCCGCAGGGATCGCGCTGAAACACATCCTGAACGTTCCGCTCATAATAACGTTCCACGCAACGGAGTATTCCCGAACTGCAGACCGCCCATACAAACCAATCCTAGACATAGAGGCGCAAGCAATACGAGAGGCAGATCGAATAATCACCGTATCTAAAAAGATACGGGACGACGAACTCGTAGAACGGTACGGCGCAGATCCCCGCAAAATATCCGTTATATACAATGGTATTGATGTAGATCAGTTTCTCAGGGATGACCTGCCCCAGATCAATAAAACTGCTCCAATCGTTCTGTTCCTCGGGAGGCTCACATTTCAGAAGGGTCCGGAGTATTTCCTGCGGGCGGCACAGCTAGTTCACAAAGTACTTCCCGACGTACAGTTCGTCATAAAGGGGAGGGGATTCCTCTTGCCTGCACTGACAAAAATGGCTGCAAAACTAGACATAGCTGATAAAACAATATTCATAACCCAAAAGATGAGCGATGCAGAGCTGGCCGCGCTGTATAGAGCTGCAGACGTTTACGTGATGCCATCCGTTTACGAACCATTCGGGCTCACAGCATTGGAAGCCCTCGTCTCGGGCACGCCAGTAATACTGTCCAAAAGGGTGGGCGCCACAGATATCGTTCACCACGTGCTCACTGTGGAGTACTGGGACGTGGAGGATATGGCCAACAAGATTATCTCCGTCCTCCTCTGGGAGCCATTACGCCGTACACTCTCCAGAAACGGACAAGCAGAGGCAATGAAATACTCATGGGAATGGGTAGCTGAAGAAACAATAAATAAAGCGTACAAGCAGGTGATTGGGTGACAACAGTCGTATTCTACTTTCAGGTACATCAACCACCAAGGCTAAAGAAGTTTTCGTTTTTTGACACAGAGACGGAGCCTGAAAAGCGCTACTTCGACAGGGAGAAGGACGAGCGGATATTTCATCGCGTGGCAGCAAAGTGTTACTATCCTGCAAATGAAACGATACTACACCTCATAGAGGACACCGACAAGAAATTCAGAGTATCGTACTCCCTTACCGGCACGTTTATGGAACAAATGGAAGAATACGAACCAGAGCTCATAGAGTCATTTCGAGACCTTGTAAAAACGAAGGCTGTAGAGCTCCTGGACGAGACGTATTACCACTCCTTCGCATCGCTGTGGGACATGGATGAGTTTAAGGAGCAGGTACGAGAACATAGGAGGAAAATAAAAGAACTGTTCAAATACCGGCCAACAGCTTTTAGGAACACCGAAGGTCTGTTCTTCAACGAGCTAGCAAGGGTTCTGCAAAAAATGGGTTACGTGGGAGCAGTTGCAGAAGGGGCGGACCGCGTACTGGCCGGTAGGAGTCCAAACCACGTATATACTGTAAGAGGAACGGATTTCCCACTCATTCCACGCAACTATAGGCTTTCTGACGACGTGGGCTTCCGCTTCGCAAACCCGCAGTGGGAGGAGTATCCTCTAACCGCAGAGAAGTACGCTAATTGGATTCAGACGGCGGGTGGAGACGTCGTAGGCCTTTTTATGGACTACGAAACCTTCGGAGAACACATGTGGCCCGTAACGGGAATCTTTGAGTTTCTAAAAGCTCTACCGTACAAGCTCATGGAAAGAGGAATAGACTTCATGACCGTTAGCGAAGCACTGACACACCACAAGCCAGTGGGAGAGCTCAACTACGATCCACCAGCCACATGGGCAGATATGGACAGAGACCTAAGTGCTTGGCTGAGCAACGAACTGCAATGGGCGGCATTCGAAAAAATGAAGGCGTTAAAATCACTGGCCATGGCAACAAAAGACCCTCGCATTGTAAAAATATGGAGAAAGCTCCAGACGTCTGATCACTTTTACTACATGTCCCTGAAATACAATCAGGATGGAGATATACACGCATACTTCAGAAATGAGGCTTTCGAGAGTCCATATGACGCGTATATAACATATATGAACACACTGGCACACTTTGAAGGATACATAAAGAAGAACTATGGCGAGCTCGTTCAGGAGAGTGCTAAGGGTTACAAGAACACCCGCAAAAGGCGCGCCAACAGCGGCTAGTTACCCATACACATCATTTCTGCGAGCTCCACAGCCCGCTCGTACGCCTCGATGAGCTTGGACCAGTCTGCGTTCTTGGCCATGTACATTGCCTCTATTTTCTGCTCCAAACGCTCGCGACGAGGTAAACTTACCACCCAGTACATAGCATCTGCCAACTCGCTCACGAAGCGATCATCACTTACCCCACGACGGGCAAGAACAGATATCCCTGAACGACGGGCGAACTCACCATACTGGGAAAGAACGAATCGACCGAAGCCCGCAACATCAGTAGTAATAGCTGGAACATGATACGCAGCCGCCTCCAAGGGCGTATAGCCCCACGGTTCATAATACGAGGGAAAAACGCCAAGCTGCATGCCAGTAACCATATCGTAATATTTCATTGCAAGCAATCCATCCCCTGGGCGCACGTACGCGGGATAATAAATGACCTTTACCTTGTCCTCCGGCTTATTAGTTAGCCCCAGCTCGCGGAGACGATTGGCGATATAGTCGTCTGGAGATGGAAGATGAGTAGAAATGGGCGGGAGAGTACCCGAAGGCTGGCGGAACGTAAGCATGAGGCGACGAAGCTCGTAACGGAAAGACTCATCAAACACTGAATCTCCCGGCAATTTACCCTCCACGAGGTTTGATAAGATCTTGTCGCGGAGCTGTGGTAAAAATGCATCCACGTGATCCTGAATCGTTGCATAAATGTCTAAGTTGCGTAAAACCTCTGGATTAACCGGATACCCTTCGCGAGCAACAAAAAGGAAGAAAACTACATTTTTATCGGAGTTTAATGTCTTCATGCGCTCATTTAGTTGTGCTAAGGCAGGTAGCAGAACGTCAATACCTTTCACGCGGATGTCATAGCGGCCCGAAAAGTAGAAATAAAGCGTGTTATCTAGATTTATCGAGTAATACGGACCGAAGTACGCCCTAACAAACTCGCGTATCCTCCGCTTGTTTACGATGTGCTTATACGAAAGATCTTCCATCGACGGTATTGCAGACATGTCCAGGCCGTTGGGGAGGACGAGATCGGGCTGCCGCCCCAAGATGAATGCGGCCTCCTTTGCGGTAACCTCAGACACGGTGGTGAAAACCGTGGCCGCCTGTGCAGATGCCCGCTCAGTGAGATGCTTTGCTTGAATGTGGTGTTTATAAGCAAGTTCGATCGGGTCGGCCCAGCGCTTGTCGATGAGATTGTAAAGATCGTAGCCCGCGTTGGCCAACACCCTCCCAAGCATAGTAGCATGGGTGTGAAAGATCGTAGGAATATGCGGGGCGTGCTTTCGTAGATAAAGGAGCGCTCCACCGCTCAGCCACTCATGAAACAAAGCAACCGTATCCTTGGAATCGCCCAGATACTCCTTCAAGAACCTGCCAACAGCATAGGACCAAAGAAGTGGCTCATCGAACCAAGCATCCGATTCCAAAGAGTCAATCTTGAACCACTCCCAATACTTGTACTTAACATCGTTGATTTGGCCCCAAATGTCCTTCAACTCAAGGAGAACAGCAGGAGGCTTTCCCTGAACAAGCCACTGGCCATAATGAAGCGCAACACCCTCCCTCGCGAGCACATCCGCAACACGAGCAATATCCTCCGGCACGTCATCAAACTCTTCGAACTCTCTTGGAGACTTTTGAGGGTTGTAAAACCCCACGAGAAAGTAACGGGAAAACCGAGTTACCATCAGATGCGCCTTTGACGCGAGAACAGTATGGATGCCACCTACTTTGTTACCGACTTCGTAGGACACCTCAATAAGCTTCACGAGAATACTACACATGCCAGATTAATAATAAATCTAGGACAACGACACAGTGGTTTCATGCCGTAGCAAGCACCACCGTGGCCGCCAACGCCAGCAAAAGACCCGCGATCTCTCTACTCGTCAAAGGATCCCCAAATATAACAGACGAGAGCACCACTGCAACTGCTACGTTCAGAGCAGAGAGAGGGATCACCACAGGGGCAGGGGCGACAGAAAGAGAATACATAAATCCGAGATACCCCACACCAGCAAGGACCGCCATAACCACAACCCAGAGTACATGGTGGGGGTCAAAAGAAGGAATGTGCCCCAAGTATGCAAAGTATGCTAGCCCTGCAACACTACCAAGCACCCATATCACAAAAGCAACAGACTGGATAGACACGTCAGTCACGAGATACTTCAACACAACTGCCTGCGCCCCCCACGCGAGAATGGTTGCCGTAATCGCGATCCTCCAGTCCACAAAGAAAGAAGAGTACCTAAATATATAAGACACTGCGTCCACACCAGGCAATTACGCAAGAACTAGAGATGGGCCGCCGAAAGCGGCACGCAGCGGCTGCAGTGTCAGCCGGCACCACGGAGAGTTCTTTCGGAACCTGCCATTGTGCGTCTGGTCGGAAGACCAGACCCGCGATAGCGTCAACCGATATGGCAGTTGAGTGGGGCCGCCGAGATTCGAACTCGGGATCTCAGGCACCCCAAGCCTGAATGCTAGGCCAGGCTACACCACGGCCCCTTCTGAACACCTAGCAAAACATAGTAAGCGGAGATAAGTATTAAAGAGAAAGGGTAAAAGAAAGTCACTGGCGGGTACGCACCGTCGTGTAGCCCATGACCTCTACAAGATAATCCTCGGAGGACATGAGTGTGGCCCTGCAGCAGTAACGCTTGATGCCAAGGTCTTTGAAGACCTGCTCTGGGTCCTCGCCCTTGGCCACGCGCTCCTTGAACTCTCTGTAGATGCGCCCGCCAATGGGTTTCCCACAGGTGAAGCAACGAACGGGTGGAAGCACGGTCGTCACCTGTAGGACGTCTGCTTCTTCGCGCGAGCCTTCCTGCCAAGGGGTTTCTTAGGCTCAACGCGGCGGACGTCATCAACGAGCAACGTCCTGTCATACTGCATGAACGTGTCCCTCAAATCCTCGTTCACGGCCACGAGTGCCTTGGCGATGGCGCCACGAACTGCCACTGCCTGGCCCATAACTCCACCACCGTGAACGTTCACTTCAATACTCACCTTGCTAGCAAGGTCGCCAGCAAGGATCAGTGGCTCCTCCACGATCATTCTGAGGTACTTGTTGCGAATCGTGTCGAGCGCGAAGCCGTTAATGCGCACGCTGCCATCTCCAGGATAGCGAAGCGTGGCACGAGCCACTGCGCGCTTCTTCTTAGCCTTAGTCATGACGACCTGGGACTTCTTCGCCATATTATCACCATCCTCCAAGCATCTTGGCAAGGTCGCCCAGCCGCACGTATTTGGAAGGCAGCTTGGCGTTCACACGCTGAATATCCGCGTTCTTAAGCTCATCAGGAATACCTCTCCAGACCTTTACCCTCTTGAACGCCTCCCTGCCGCGCTTGCGCCAACGAGGAAGCATACCCCGAACAGCACGGCGAACGATACCAGTAACCGTCCTCGGATACTTCGGAGAGTTGACAATGGGGTTCCTGTGGGTTTTTAGATCTATGCGAGACTTGAAGCGCTCATACACCGCGTCGCGGCTACCCGAAACAACGATGTTTTCCGCATTGACTATGTAAACCGTCTCGCCCAAGAGGGCCTTCTTCGCAGCGAACGCAGCAATACGACCCAGGGGCGTATCAGTACCATCAATTACGATCATGCTAATCCCCTCACTTGATTATCCTCACGTTCGAACCCTTTGGATTCTCATTAACGAGATCCAGGATCCCGATGGCCCTACCGCCGGCGCCCTCTATTTTTGCCCTTGCAGAGTCAGAGAACGCCCATGCGGCCACAGTCACCTTCTTATCAATCCTCCCAAGGCCCAACACTTTGCCGGGGACCACGACGACGTCCCCGTCCTCAGAAAGCTTAGATATCTTCCCGACATTGACGATAACTCTCTTACGGGTTGCTCGAGAGAGCTCGTACGCGATATCGCCCCAAATGGGCGCGTCCTCCTTACGGGACGCCTTTTCGAGCGCCACGATAGTCTCCCGGAGGAGCACATTAGTAGGTCCTGTTCTCTTCATTGTATATCACCTACCTTCTCGTAAAGTGCTTCCAGGCGGCGCACCAAGCTCTGTGCAGCCGCTTTTACAAGCGTATCCGCGGGCATATTGCCATAACTCTCCACGTAGAAGATGAAAACGTCCTCTTTCTTCCGCACGTCCGCAGCATCAGGGTGCTTCTCGAGGACCTCGTCAATGAGGTTGTAGAGTGCGTCAGAAACACCCTCAGGGGACTCATTCTCTTGCTCAAGCGCCTTGAAATCGAAATCAGGAATAACCGATTTCACAGCCTCCTTGTCCTTCACTTCTATACGTACAACAGGACGGAAAGATGCCAGGCCCGCCTGCCACTTGGCATGATCCTTGGCGGTACCCACCTTTGCCACTGCCTCCAGACGAAGCCTCTGGCCCTCCGTAAGGTGGACGATGGGAATCTCTGGGTCAACCACTTCCACACCAGGTGTTTCAGGGGTGAGGTCGCCCGAGTAGACAGTGGCGGGCCCCTCCTTGTCCAGGAGGAAACGGGCCTCAGAACCGTCGTTGTACGTACCCCACTCAGCCTTCAGGGGGACGAGGCCCAAGCGGTGCGCTATATACTCGTCCCACATAGGAGAAGTGTTCTCGTAGAAGTAAACGTCCTCTATAGCGAAGACTGGAACCTCCGAGAGGATTGCCCTGCGGAGTGCATTGACAAAGGGGAGAGAGACTCCCTTCAAGAGAAAACGAAGAGAATCGTCCCCCTTCTCCAGGATTTCCAGCTTCATACTCTCCTTCCCCTCTTTCCACCCTTCTTGCGGGTGCTATCGTGCGGAATGGGAGTAACATCCCTTATGACCACGGGAATGAGCCCATGACGCGCCAGCTCACGTATTGCGGCCTGTGCCCCGGGACCCGGAGTCTTGGGGCCGGTACCACCGGGAGCACGGACGTAAATGGACACGTACTTTATGCCCATGTCCGTAAGCTTGTTCGCCACTATCTCCATTGCCTTCATAGCAGCAGTGGCCGTACCCTTCTTGCTGTCTGCCTCCACGACCATGCCGCCGGAGGCTATCGCTATGGTCTCCGCGCCTGTCTCGTCAGTAGCGTGGATGATCGTGTTGTTCTTGGACGAGTATATATGGATAATGGCCCTGCGAGCGTTATTGACCTTCATTCACACCACCCTTCTTCTCACCCTCCGCCACTGCGGGGGCGTGCTGCGGTGCCTGGACCACCGCGAGCATTTCGGGATCCAGGGTGATCTTATCCTCCTCACCGCGCTTCACCCAGTAGGAAGGCACGGTAACACGGACACCATCCACGTAGACGTGCCCGTGAACGATGAACTGGCGGGCCTGGAAAACTGTCCTGGCCAGCCCCTTGCGCCAAACCTGCGTCTGAAGCCTGCGCTCAAGGATGTCCCTCACGTCAAGGGACAAGATGTCGTCCAAAGTTCCATCCTTGGGTAAGAGACCCAGACGGTAAAGTCTGCCCAACAGCTCTTTCTCACGGCGCTCCTTCTCAGCGCCCGATGCTGCGAGCAAAGAACGAGCATTGGCTCTTATCCTTCTAAGCTCAGAACGAGCCCTCCAGAGCTCCTTCTTGTTTTTAAGCCCGTAAGTACGCATGATCCCCTTTTCTTCAACGATACGAGATTTGTCCCAGCGCTTGTAGGGACGGGAATATTTTCTCTTCTGACGTTTTGGGTCGCCCATACGGTCACCTCTTCTTCTTCCTTATCCTCGGGCTGATCTTGTTCACACGCCCCGTCGATTTGGTGCGCTGCCCGCGAACCTTCAGACCCCACATCCTGCGAAGGCCTCTGTAAGATCCGAGGTCCGCCTCACGCCTGAGAATCTCGCGCTCCTTGACCTCCAAGTCCACACCGACGATGTGCTTGTCCTCGCCTGTCTCAAGATCCTTCTGCGTGTTTACAGCCCAGGCGGGTATCCCGTGCTTAACAGGGTTGTATATGATATCTTCCAGAAGCGGAAGCTTCTCCTCTGGCACGTTGCCAAGGAGGGTGTCGTCAGAAAGACCCGCCTCCTCGCAGAATTTAAGCTCCACCATTCTGGCAAAGTTCGGGCCGATGCCCTTCACCTTAAGCAGTGCCTTGTGTATAGGGAGGTTACCGTCCAGGTCCACGTCCACGAGACGGACGATGTCCCTCTCCACTGTTTCCTTAGCCGTCACATGATCACCCTTGAAAACCAGTATATGAGAAGGGATGCGTAGGAATTAAAAAGCTTCTATTTACGCATCCTGCTCTTGCGATGAAACGCCGTCCTTGCGCCCCTTTTTCCACATGGGTGGATAGACGGACTGATCCATTATCACACGATCGATATCTGCTGCGATACCATGATCTTCTTCAACCATTTGCTCCGCATCCATGAGCGCATGGGCGAGAGCAACGAGTTCTCCCTTCTGAGTCATGAGTGCTACCTTATCACCTTGCCGGATGTCCGCCTGCACCTCTAGCACTCCAGGGACTGCAAGGTCCGCTCCGTGAGTGATGGACGCCACTGCAGAGTCACGGATGACGATCTTAGGGAGATGCACCACAGCCATCTCCACAGGAAGGAGGACCTTGCGGATTGGCTCTTCCATGCCGTTCTCCTTCCAGAAGTGGTAAGCATCCACAACATCCTGGAGCGTCACTGCCTTGTCCTCGCTGAAGGCACCCACCCTCGTCCTCCTAAGCTCTGCCATGTGCCCGCCAACCCCCAAGAGCATGCCCAGGTCGTGACAGATCTTTCGGACGTAGGTGCCAGCAGAGGTTCCCACGCGGAAGATCACATCTCTGCCGTCCACCTCTATGATCTCCAAGTAGTAGATCGTACGTATGCGCAGACGCCGCCTAACGGCAGACTTCACGGGGGGCCGCTGGTAAATGTCACCAACAAAATCCTTGGCCACATCCCGTATTTTTTCTTCTGGAACGTCACCGTGGAGACGGAGAATGCCCACGTACTCCTTACCTGCACTGAGAAGCGCCTGAAGCACCTTCGTACCAGCATTAACCCCCACAGGGAGCATACCCGTAGCGGGAGGATCGAGGGTACCACCATGACCCGCTTTTTTCAGGTGCAGGAGCTTACGAAGCCACGCTACAACCTCGTGGGATGTGGGCCCAGAGGGCTTGTCAAGGGGGATGATGGACGCCTGAAGGAGCTCTTCTACACTCCGTTCCTCCGGTCGCTTCCCCCATGGACCCGGTTCCTCCTTGGCACGGATGAGGAACCGCTTCGGGCCCTCCCACGGAAAGGGCATGGTCACTCCTCCAGCGCATTTATGGCTGCCTCATCGCTGCTGACGTCCACCACGCGCTCAGTAGGCAACAAATGACGCTTGTTGACCTTAGAGTGCTTACCGCTCCTGTCCACGACCTCAACATAGATGTCGTCCAGTACCTTGACGATGACCACTTTGCGGCCAGCGTCCCTGCCAGTGATCTTGATGCAAACGCGACCCGGAACCATCATTTCACTCCACCACCTTGAGCGCCTGCTTCACAAAGGGGCGCAGAACCATATCCACGTCACTCATATCCTTAACACCGTGCTTCACATAGAACGCTTCCTCCAAGACCCTACGGGTGCAGGACGCGCAGAGAACACCAGCGAATATCCTTTCCGGTCTGCGCTCAGTCTTAGCAAGCTTGCGCACCTCTGCAGGTGTTCTACCGTGTGGAACCCCATGAAGCGGAGCGCCGCAAATGGCACAGACGTGCTTGGACGTCTTCTCCCTGCGATAGTGCGTGACTATGCGACCGCCAGGAGTCCTGCGACGAACAGCCTTAAGATGCCTCAAGATCGGACTAACCATTTCCTTACACCTCCAATGATTATGCTAACCCCAAAGGCGACGATAGCATACCACCAGTACCACGCCATCTTACCGAGGGGAGTCTCTATGACACCGTACCGAGCACGAATGACGTAGTAGATGGGCAAGAAAAGTATTAAAGAGAGAATGGAGATCCCCATCATCACACCCATGTGCTTCGTCATCTCCGCCATCTCTTCCTCTGTAAGCGACTCGGGATCTTCCTGCAGACGCTTCTGCATTGCAGCCATCTTTTTTTGTTGCTCTTCAACGCGGAAGAACAGGCGAATGGCAAAGGACAGGAAGTACATAACGGTGGCAATGATGGCGATAACTACCCAATCTTGCAACTCCGGATCACCTCTGCCAGCTCTCGTGCAGCTTCGTCTAGCTTACCCTGCTTGTTGTGAATGATGTACACTGCTCCGTTGGTTCGATAAGCGTAAAGAAGCGCCGCACTTCTGTTAAGATCCTGGTGCGTCCATACGTCGTCCTCTATACCACCGCCGCGCTTGCGTATATCCTTGTCCTTTTCCCTGCGAGCACGAATCTCCTCCGGCTCAGCCTCTATAAGCACCCACGCGACTGCCGGGATCTTATCAATAACGTACTCGGGAAAACCAGGGTAAAAACCCACGGGCGTGGCGATGGTGAAGTGCGTGTCCACCACCACAGGACGGGAGAGATCCTTCATATCAATACGCTGGATCTCCTCCGCCACAGCCTTGTGAAGTTCCCTGTACTCGTGGATGGAGAGTTTCCGTCGCATCTCGTCGCGATGAGTGATGCTGTAGCGCTCCCGGGCCAGCTGGAAGAAGAGATCTCCATAGTTCACGTAGTCGAAATCCTCATAGTCCATAGCCTTCTTTATGACCGAGGTCTTGCCGCTTCCGGGAACGCCGCCCACCACGATGATCATCCTAGCACCTTCTCTAGCTGCGGGTACTGGTTAAGCAACTGCTCGCGCATGAGCAGATCGTAATAACGGTAGACAATATCCACGGTCAGCAGCAGGCCCATACCAGACGTCAGCGCTCCGAATGTATCGGTGAATGCTGCGAGGATGCCCACTATCGCCGAACCAAGGACTGCAACCACGGGTATGTAGCGCTCGAGAACCTTCTCCACAACTCTCGGATCCCTGCGGAATCCAGGTACGGTAAACCCGGATTGCACCAGCTGCCGCGCTATCTGCTTGGGACCCATACCCGAAAGTTCCAGCCAAAGCCAGCCGAAAAACACAGCTGTAATGGTCAACAGTATAGTGTACATAACCGCATGTATGATGGCACGGCCCAGATTGGGATATGGCGTGCCCATGGCAGCCGCGACGAGGTTCTTGATGAGCTGCTCGCTGTATGGAGATGTAACGAAGTATGCAAGGCCCATGGACGTCCACTGGTGCGTCTGCGGGTCGTAATGACCGAAAATGGGCTCCAGTATCGTGCCCTGTGAAACCTGGCCAATAAGAACGATGTTGGCAAAAAGCGCGGCGGCGAGAATGACGGGAATGTTCGTCAGGTAGAGAAGCTTTATGGGGTACCTACCACCAACCCCCTTGGCCCTTGCCCAAGTAATGGGAATCTCTACCTGAACACCCTCAAACCAGACCACGATCAGGAAGACTAGAATCGTGGCCACGAAGAGCCAGAGTGGGTATGCTGCAGCCGCAATATTGCCAGAAACTAGGAAGTTCAGAAGCTTCCAGAATTCACCATCGCCAGGCAGAAATGCTCGGACGAAAATACGCTTGGATACCCCTGCAGCAATAAATAGGGAGATACCCGAGCCGATGCCCCACTTCATAACCACTTCGTCCAAGTACATAAGAAGTATGGAACCGAAGGCCACCTGGAGAATAACCAACCACTCGTAGCCAGGAACTGGAACAAGATAGGATTTAGTAAACACATACGCTTCGAAGAATGCGAGTATTATTGCAAGGAACTTCTGCATACCCATGAACTCTGCCTTGCCCTGTGGTGACGAAAGATCTATGTCCCACATGCCAGAACCAACGATTAGCTGGAGGATAATGGCCGCGAGCACGATCGGACCAATACCTGCAGTGATCAATGAGCCGATCTGCGACGCTAGAACAGTGTTCAGAAAAGACAGAGTTTGCTGCGCCTGAGGGGAGACTCCCCACGGGCGAACGTAACCAAGTATGAAAAACGCGAGAAGGACAAGCCCGGTCCACATTAGCTTTTCCTTAAGAGATGGAGGTGTCTTAGGAGAAGCCACCTCCGGAATCCAAGAGTAAAGCACCTCAAGGTTACTCAACTGCCTCCACCTCGCCACCAGCAGCGCGGATCTTTTCTGCAGCACGCTCCGTAACCACAGCGTTCTTCACAATTACTGCGACGGTGATGTTACCGCCACCAAGAACCTTGTCCACGCCAAAAGCCGCGGCGTCAAAGACGTAGCGCTCACCATCCTTCGGCAAGACGCCAGAGAGCGCGAGGTCGTCCAGGTCCGAAACGTTCAGGAAGCGCACCACGCGGCGGCGAACAGGCGTGAACCCCTTCTCGTCACGGAGGACAAGAATCGCTTTGATCTGCTTCTGACCCCAGCGGCCAGCCCAGCCAGTACCGCCCTTACGACCGTGTCCCCTGCGGTTTTTGGTGTTTCCGTGGTATGTTCGGCCGCCGAGCTTCTTCCTATACTTCTTACGCCTCTTGACGACCATTAGATCATCCTCCTGAGCAGCTCATTAATATGCTCGCCCCTATATCCTAGAGCGCCGCCTTCCGTGAACTGGCGCTTGACTCCGCCACGGCCGTAGCCTTTACGGGGCGGGTGAAGGCGGAAAGGCTTGATCCCGAGATTTGAAAGGGAGATTTCACCCTTCAATACGGCGTCAAGGAATGCGTCCCAGGACATGCCCGTCCTCGCTTCAATCTCTTTTTTGGTGACTGGGACATCGCCCTCGAAGCGCCCCCACTTGAGCAGAAGGGTCTCAAGAGTATCCCTGTCTATCTCGCCCCAAGTCACGTAGCCCTGCGCCGTTCTGAGTAAACCCTTGAAGGTATCGCTCTCTGGGACAACGACGCAATGGTTGACTCTCGTAAGGCGGAGCTTCCTGAGCGTGTCACGGATTTCCTGGCGGGTGTTCACCATGCCGCGAACGAGGACTACTGCGTATGCCATCACCAATCAACCCCCAGCTTCTTCAAGTCCTGCTCGCGGATCTTTACGCTGGACAGCTTCTCAAGGGCGTCTATGACTGCCTGCGCGAAGTTTATAGTTCTCCTAGTATTACCGCGAGCCTTGGTCCAGATATCCTTGATACCTGCCAGTTGGAAGATGGGCTTTATGGAATCAGGCGCAACGATGCCCAAACCCTTTGGCGCGGGCATGAGAGTAACACGCACAGACCCGTTCTTGCCCTCCACTGTGAACGGGATGGAGTGCGGCGTGCCACAACCACATTCCCAGGATCCGCAACCACGGCGGACGCGGATGATGTTAAGCTTCGCGTTATTAATCGCCTTCTGGAGGGCGACCTTGAAGTCCTTTGCCTTGCCCACGCCAACGCCCACGTATCCGTTCCCGTTACCCACGGCGACCACTATGCGCAAGGATCTCCGCTTACCGGAGTCCGTGACGCGGACCGTAGCAGCAGTCTCAAGTATGATAGATTGCAATCCTGGGAGGAGCTTATCCACAATCTCCGGCTCAAGGAGCGCAAGGCCAGAGTCCAAAGCCTCCTCCATGGTGGTTATGTCGCCGTTGGCAACGAGCTTCCCTAGCTTAGTGCGGGGAACCCAGTCATCCTTCATGCTGCCTTCACCTTCTCGAATATTTCCTCAAAGTGCTGGGGAAGATCCTCTGGGTTCAGACCTTTCTCCAAGTACTTTGAGAACTGACGCTTATAGCGATCAGGATCCTCTTCTTTGAGCTTCTTCGCATACGCGGCGATGTGCTCGCCATTTATCCTATCCTCGCTGGGGAAAGCTGCCTCGTTGTGGGGAACGTCCAACCCTGCATCAATGGCGCCCTTGAGCACCGCAAAAGGCGCAGTACCGCGAACAGGCGTGGCAAATCCAATATCGAGGACTGCTTCCGTAATCCCCTTCGCCAGAGCGCGCTTGGCCACTAAGTATCCAACAAGGTATGCTGCGGGGACGTTCCCACCGTGCGCCTTCCAGCCAAGGCGCTTCAGGTCGGCAGTAGATGCGGAAACAATTGTTTCATCTGCATCAGGATGATAGACCACGATCTGAGCGAGGATCGTGTTGCTGAAACGCCTGACCACGAGGCGAGGCTTGCCAGACTTAACCAGCTTGAGGCGCTTGTTATAGCGAGTCTTACCCTCGCGAATGCGGCGGAACTTAACCCTGTACTTAGGTCCGTGTGCCATGATCACCGCCTCATATCCTGCAATATTTCAACGACGTGCTTCTTGCTACGGACGTGTCCGCCCTTTGCAAGCATGTAAATCCTGCGGTACTCCTGTGGAGTAACCTTACCCTCTGCACGGAGCGTGCGGAGGAAACGGCGAATGGCCCGAATCTTGAGCATCCAAGCAGTCTTCCTACGGAGACGTGCGCCCGGAGTGCCCTTTCTGGATCCGAGGCCTCTCCTCCTGCCCTTGCGCTTCTGCCTGTGGATGTACCGAGCGCGGAACCGAGAAGGAGAGCGCTTAGGAAGGATCTCTATAACGCCCTGCTCCACGAGGGCGCGGAGGTCGTCCTTGGTGAGCGCCTCCTCTACATCGGAGAGGCGATCGGGACGAATGCGAACACGGGACGCGCCAACACCATATATCTCCGCAACGAGCTCCTTGGCACGGTCAGCTTTCATGGGTTGATCACCTTCAAGCCCAGCTCCTTGGCCTTGGCGACGATGAGCTGGCGCTTTCTCTTACCAACGGTACGGGCGATCCTGATTGCCACACCTTCAAGACCATCAAGTTCAGAGGGATTAAACACGAGAACCTCTGGAAGCCCAGAGGGGTGAAGACCACGAATGCTACGTGGCTGCCTGTAACCGACGCCCGGGTGTTCGCCCTTACCCCACTGCTTGATCCTCTGCTTGGAGTTCTCGCCGCGGGGCCTGCGCCAGGCCTCCTTTATACCCTTCTTGCGGGCGGGCCCGCGCTGTCGGCGGAACTTGGGCTTCCTGCGCTTGAACGAAACGATGCTCATTCTTCTTCACCCCAGACAGCCTTCTCAACGATGTAGATACCATCCTGGAACTTGCGCGGGTCGAAGTCCGGGCCGAGCTTCGTGGCAATCTCCATGTTGGCTGCCGTCTGACCCGCAGCCTCCTTGTTGATGGAGCGGACAATGATGTCCTGGCCCTTTATCTCCACCTTCGCCCCGGGCATGATCCTTGCGTATCGAGGCGTCTTCGCACCGAGGAAGTTTACGATCTCCACCTGGTCTCCCTTGACGCTTACCTGAATCGGGAAGTGCGAGTAGACCACGCGGAGCTTGTAAACCCACTCCTTCTGGACACCCTTTATCATATTTCTGATGTGAGACTCCACAGTTCCTGCGTTCGCTTTTGCCTTTCGCTTCTTGCTGAGGGCCCTCACAACGACCTTGCTGTCCTCCTTCTCTATGCTCACGCCCTCGTTGTTAAAGGTTCGCTTGAGGGTGCCAAGAGGACCAGAGACGGTGACTGTCATACCATCTACGTCGACGGTGACGCCCTCGGGGATTTCTATCTCTCTTACCAGCCTCTGCATTGTATCATCACCCTCAGTACACGTATGCTATCAGCCTGCCCCCGATGCCCTTGCGCTTGGCATCCTCGTGCGTCATGAGGCCCTCGGGAGTGGACACGATTATCATACCTATGCCCCTTGCTGGAAGGAACTGCTTCTCCCAGTTTACCCACTCATCCTTCTTCACGGGGTAGCGGGGGCGGATCGCACCGCACTTCGTTATGACTCCATTGAGAACGATACGCACCATGCCCTCTCTGCCATCATCTATGAACTCAAACTCCTTGACGTAACCATGCCGTTGCATAATCTCAAGGACGCGGAGGATGAGCTTGGAGGCAGGATATACTACAACCTCCCGCTTACCAGCCATCTCCGCATTCTTGATGGCGTTGAGAGCGTCTGCGAGCGGATCTACACGCGTCATGATCATCACCTACGTTACGAATACTTCTCGAATCCCAGCTCGCGGGCAACCTCCCTGAAGCACTGGCGGCACAGCATAAGGCCATACTTGCGAATGACCGCCTCAGGACGCCCGCAGCGCTGGCACTTAACGTTCTTACCATGCTTTGCACGCGGTCTCCTCTTGCCCATTAGATTACCTCCACCCCATAGTTCTCCTTGACAAAGGCGATTGCCTCATCCTTGGATATCAAGTGGGTCTTGCCGACCTTAGCACTACGAATCTTGCGGCGTTTGACTCTGAATCCTGGGCGCTCAAGGGAAACAGAGACATCCATACCAAATATGCCAATCTTTGGATCGTACTTCACCCCAGGAATGTTGATGTACTCGTGAATGCCGAAGGAGAAGTTTCCGAACTCGTCAAAGGAGGACTCCTTGATCTTGCGGTCCACTGCGTCAAGAGCCTTGTTCAGGAACTCTTCTGCAGCCTTGCCGCGAAGAGTAACCTTGACGCCGATTTTGAGACCAGGACGGATGCCCCACTTGGGAATCTTCTTCTTGGCCTCTGTCTCCACGACTTTAGCGCCGGTGAGCCGCTGAAGCAAGGTCTTGGCCTTCTCCAGGCGCTCTCCAGGTTCACCAACACCTATGTTGACGACGACTTTCTCTATACGAATGCGCCGCATAGGATTTTCCTTCGTCTCTGCCATGTCCATCGCCTCACCGCAACGTTATTACCGGCGCCTCTCTACCCACAACGAAG
This sequence comes from uncultured archaeon, assembly GCA_964451455.1. Classification (GTDB taxonomy): domain Archaea; phylum Iainarchaeota; class Iainarchaeia; order JAADDC01; family JAADDC01; genus SZUA-1452. Next base: position 13,754 of record CAYVHT010000003.1, on the reverse strand, counting down.
ACGTTGCGGGCAGCGGTCTCAATGCTAGCATCCTCCACGGACACATTCACGGCACGCTCACGGATGAGATCACCTGGAATGACCTTGTTGAGCGTGCCAACAGTGCCCGCGTGGCGACCGGAAAGGATATAAACCATGTGACCCTTGTCCAGACGCAGTACATCCTTTATCTTCTGGTCTGGAACGGAAACGACGAGAACGTCTCCGACACGGACGTCCTTGTGAGCATCGTCCAGCAAGAAGCTCCTGCCATCGTGGGTGCCCACCTGTATCCTCCCGCCGCGGACAGTGACCTTCCTCTCGACGCGGGAGAGCTTGATATTCTTCTCGGACTCAGGCACCTCTATTGCCGTGATCCTGCCCTTGTCATCAAGCAAGACGCGGAAAACCTTCTCTATCTCGGGGATCTCCACGACGTCCATAAGACCAACAGGGAGCCGGGGATCCTTGCGGATCACGCCGTCCACGAGGACCTTGCCAGACTTGATGATAAAGTCTGCCTCACGCGCCTTGCTCGCAAGCCCCAGAATGTCCCTTATGAGAACACGAAGCGGCACGGAGCGCTCCTTCGGGTGCGGGCCTGGACGAACGTTGGTAACCCAAGTGCCGAACCTGCGCTTACGACGTATCTTCCAGGCCTTTGGAGCAGCAAGACGCTTGAGGTGCCGAGAACCACCACCAACCAATGCCATTATGAGAACCTCCTTTCGTCGCTCGTGTCAACCTCGATGATCAAGAGGTTGGATGGATCCAGCGGAATCATAACATCCTGGCCCTTCGCGTTCTGGCGCTGGACGCCCTCCACGAAGACCTTATAGCGGCGAAGGTCCACGTCAACGACCACGCCCTCGTGACCACGGAACTTGCCGCGCATCACGCGAACCTTATCGCCCTTGCGCACGGGAAGAGAGCGCTTGCCTAGCTCTTTCTGCAGATCCTTGGACACATGCGCGGCCACGAGCTTGTGGCGGATGTGGAGCGGCGCCCTGAACCTGAAGCGCCTCTGCTTCCTGGGCTGATAACCGATCTTGATCGCCATGGCTCACACCACTATAGACGCGATTCTCACGATACGAGAGAACCGCTCTCCAACCTCCTTCGCAACAGGTCCCTTGATCTCGGAACCCTTAGGCTCGCCGGCATCGTTAACGATGACGGCGGCATTATCCTCAAAAACAATCCTTGAACCGTCTGCACGGCGGTATGGCATCCTCTGGCGGATGATCACCGCCTTGACGATCTTCTTCTTCATGTCAGGGGTACCCTTTACAACGGATGCGACGATCATATCACCGACGCCTGCCTTAGGGTGCTTGCGCTTGGTGCCCTTGTAGCCAATAACCCCGATCACCTTCAGGACACGCGCACCAGTGTTGTCTGCACATACAAGGCGGGAACCGATCTGAATACCCTTTGTAACGGACGCACTAATCGCCTTCACTGTGCTCCCTCCTCTGCCCTCTTTATGATCTTCAAAACGACATAGTTGACCGTCTTTGCAAGCTTCCTAGTCTCGCCGAGAAGCACTATGTCGCCAACGTGCGCATTCACGCAAGGCGGGTTGTGCGCGTGGATCTTGTAAGTGACGCGCATATAACGCTTGTACTTGGGAACACGCTTCGTGCCTTCCCTTGCTACAACGACGGTCCTCTGCATCTTATCCGAGATGACACGGCCAACGATGAGCTGACCATGAACCGTGACGTTTCCGTGGAAGGGACACTTCTTGTCCCCGCAGTCCTCCTTCTGGGGTGCCTCAATGACCTGGCCTCCCACGACTATTGAGCGCATGCGACTTCCTCCATAGCTTTTTTGTCCTGTCTTCCGGACGGACGGTTATCGTAGCACCGTCCACACAAATTAGCTCTCCGTTGGAGAGCCTTATCTCTACCACAATATCTGCCTTGGGAAGTTTTTTAATACCTGTTGGGGTCTCCAGCACGAGGAGATTCTTGGTCTCGTCCACGATCGTCCCCTCGATCCCAACGTATCCTGGGTGTGTTGCCTTCACGACGCGGGCCCTGAGGCCAATGATCTCGCCAAGGAGTGGGAGCACAGGAAAATCGGCACCGTAGTTATAATAATCCTGACGTCCATTGTTCTCCGTGAAGTGGTGGGAAAGGCTCTCCGCAGCACTAACGCTCTGGCTGATATGGATATGTTTCGCCTCATTCCATCACGCGTTCCTTCACCCAACAGACGTTACTGCCATATTCCTCCAGCTTCCGGGGAGCAACATTGCCGCAGAAAAAGCTTTCCTGCGTTGGGGGGAGACGTTAAAACCCATCCTCTGGACCGTTTACATCCCCCTCTACTTCACTGCACTACCATTAGCACTCACATACACCCTCTTCCGTCGCGACGAACTCTTCGAAGAAATCGTGGCCGCAATAATCCTTGCGTACATTATAGCCTTTGCTACATACTCATTCTCCGTGGTTCGGCCACCCCACGAGGTGCTCCATGAGAATCCGCTTGGCGTTCAAGTCAGCAGGCTGGGCAACCCGCGATTCGTGTTCCCATCCCTCCACGTGGGCATAGCAACGATCCTAGCAGTAATCTTCTGGGAGAAAAGAAACAAGCTCCGCTGGTACTTCGTGATCCTCGCCATACTCATGCCATTCGCAGTTGTCTTACTGCTGCAACACTGGATATGGGACGTGCTCGGCGGTTGGATCCTTGCATGGGCAGCGCTTCGGTGGAGGGAACAGGCGGTGCCAAAGGTGGAAAGGTTTGAAAAGAAAACAAACGTGGCCACGGCCATACTCATTTCTCTTGTATCCGTGGTCGTGCTCCTGTGGAAAATATGAGGGGGATCAGAAGACGTCAATGTTCTCCTCAGGGAAGCCCTCCTTGACCAAGAACTCCTTGGCCTTGCGAGCGTGATCCCCCTGTAACTCTATGGAACGAGTGGACGCATCGTAGGTGCCGCCGCAGCCCAGGGCTCGCTTCATCTTCTTGGCAAGGGCCTTAACGTCAACCGTATCATCAAAGCCCTCTATAATTGTCATAATCTTGCCCCATTTCCGCTTCTCGCGGCGGATCTTGATGCGCACGAGCTCCCTCGTCAGAGCCTCGGGCTCCACCAGGTCTTCAGGAAGCCCAATAACGTCTGCAAGGTCCTTAGCGCACACTTTCCCTTTTCACCTCTTCTGCTCCTTCTCGCGGAGTATCGTTAGTATTCTGGCAATTGTTCTTTTTAACTCCCGCACCCTGCCAGGGTTCTCGGGACGAACTCCTGCAGAGGTCTGAGCTAGCAGACGGCGCAGCTCAGCCCGGTACTCAGAAAGCTTAGCCCTAAGATCCTCCTCACTCATTGCCCTGAGTTCCTTCGCCCTTGCTATCGCCATCTGCAACCTCCTCCTTCTTCACAGACTTCTTACGAGTGGTTTTACGGGTACGCTTCTTCGAGGCTTCCTTCTTCTCTTCGGCAGGTGCCTCTTCTTTCTTTTCAGCCTGCTGGGGTTTGGACAGATTCTCCGCTATGCGCTTGATATCCTCCTCGCTGAGTTCAGGTACCGTCACATGGTCGGGGAACGTGGTCTCCGGGTGGACTATATATACGTGAACGCCTATAGTGGCCCACTTGGTCTTCGCTATGGCATGGCCCTGATCAACGAGCTTCACTGGGTCACCACACTTCTTCATGTAGCCAGCGAGAACGCGCTCCGTCCTCTTCTTCGCACCACGAGCACCGAGCTTACCCTTGACGACGATCTCACAGCCCTTTGCACCCGCAGCCATAATGCGCTGGAGCGTGCGATTCATGACACGGCGCCAATTCTGGCCGTGCTCCAGGGCGATGGCTATGCGAATGGCCTGTACCTGGGCGTCAAGGGTAGAGTTCTGAACGGGAACCACTTCGATCTGTGGGTTCTCTAAGCGGAACCTCTTACGGAGTGTCTCCGTGAGCTGCTTTATACGGTGGCCCTTGCGCCCGATAACGAGGGCGGGCCTCGCTACCTTGAGCACGATCCTCGTGACAAGGGGTGTGCGAAGCACTTGTATATCAGATGGGAGTGCCTGGCGGACCTCCTCCATGAGGTATTCCTTTATGGCGAGGCCCGTGGTGGCATCCTTGACGAATTCACGCTCAATCATTCACTCACCACCATCTCCACGTGGGTGGACTTCTTTCTAATGATCCTGCGAATCATAGGCTGAACCCTATGACGCCTGTAGCCCTTGGATGCGGACACGTGAACGATCCTGAGCTTGGAGACGTCAAGCCCTTTCTGCTGCGCGTTGTTCTTGACGTTCTCTATGAGCTTCAGGTAGTATTCAACAGTTTTGTCCATGTAGCGCCCGCTCTTTATTCCTCCACGAACGCCTCTGCGGTGGGGCGTGTCCTTGTGGTATCTTCTTTGCGGGATCCAGTCCTTGTGCGCAAGCACCCTCTTCAGATACTCCTCTGCCTTGAGGAGGGGCATGCCGCGGATGGCGGAGGCCACCTCCACGGCCCACTTGGTAGATATGGGCGCGTTCACGAGCATGCCGCGAGCGACCTTCTCGCCCTCCAGTTCCACGGAATACTTCTTCTTAACCATGCGATCACTTCCTGCCTACGTGCTTGGTGGATCTGGACGCGCCCACACCCGGAGAGCTGTGCAGCACGCGCTTTCGGGTGAAGACGTATTCACCCAAGCGGTGGCCAAGCATCCCGGGCTTGATCTCAAGGGGCACGAACTCCTTGCCGTTGTACACCTCAATGGTCAATCCTACCATCTGGGGGATTATAACAACGTCCCTGCAGTGTGTGCGGATCTTGGGCTGCTTCTTACCCGCATCCACTAGCTCCCTTGCCTTCTTAACGCGGTCCATGAGCTTTTTGCGCATAGGATCCTTGTAGCCGCGGAGAAGCGCCCTCCTCGCCCGTGACTTGACGAGTTTGGCGAACTCCCCCAGCGGCATGGAGCGAAGCTCATCAAGGGTGTGACCGCGGTAAACGAACTCCTTAGCCATGAGTACCACCCTTACTTCTTTCTCCTACCCGTTCTCCGGGCTGCTATGTGACCGACCTTACGGCCAGGCGGCGCATTGCGGGACACGGTCGTTGGCCCGGGCGGGTGGTGCTCCTTACCACCGTGCGGGTGATCCACAACGTTCATTGCAACACCACGCACCTTGACGCTCTTCTTACCGAGCGCCTTCATGACGTGATAGCGCTTACCTGCCTTGACGAAGGGTTTCTCGGTCCTTCCACCACCAGACACATTGCCTATGGTTGCTCTGCAGTCCGGGTGGAACTCCTTGATCTTACCGGAGGGGAGCTTGACGTAAACGCGCTTGTCAGTCTTGGTCGTAATGACGGCGTATCCTCCAGAGGAGCGCACGTACTTACCACCATCCCCCGGGACACCCTCTATGTTATATATTGGAGTACCCTCGGGGATCGCATGCAGGGGCATGATGTTGCCCACCGCAAGATCCGCGTTGGGACCCATCTTAATCCAGTCGCCCACTGCGATGCCTTCAGGGGCTGGGAGGAACGCATAGGTCTCGTCCTCAAACCAGACCTCCATAATGGGGGACCTCCGGCCAACGTCGTGGAAGATTGCCACGACCTGGCCCTTTATCGCATCGGTCCTAGATTCTGGAGAGTAAGGCGGATAGGAGACCTTCTCCACCTTCCTCCGGTGGGATGCCACGCGGAAGGTGGGAGAGCCTCTGCCCAACCGCTGAACACGTATGCGCTTACCCATTAGATCACACCCAGTTTTGTGGCCAGGTCTAGGGCAGACTCGCCCTCAACCAGGCGCACGTATGCTTTCTTGCGACCATCCTTCGTGATAGCCGTGTTAACATCCTTAACGTGAACACCATAAAGCTCCTCCACGGCCCTGCGGATTTGTTGCTTCGTGGCGTCCGCGCGCACGACAAAGACGATTGTGTTGTCATTGTGAATGCGCGCGATTGCCTTCTCGCTTATGAGGGGATAGAGGATGATGCTCTCTGCGTCCATATCACATCGCCTCCTTCAGGGCCTCCAGCGCGTCCCGGGACCAGATCGTCAGGCGACCTGGGTGCGCGCCGGGAGCGAGGAGCTCCACGTTGAGATTCCTGACTTCCACAACATCCACGCCGGGGAGGTTGCGGGCTGCCTGGTAGATGCCCTTGTTCTCCTTAACAACGATGAGCACGGACTTAGGCACCTTGTATGCCCTTCCTCTACGCTCACCCTTGCCCGCTCTCCTCCTGCGGCCAAGGTATGCCCTCTCTAGATCCTTGTCAACACCGAGGGCAGCCAGGATCTTCTTGAGCTCGGAAGTCTTCTTGACGGATTCAATGTCATCTACCACCACGATTGGAAGATCCCCATTGTAGCGGTGGCCCCTCCCGACAACATAATCCTTGATTGCTGTAGCCGCGATGGCGGAGCGAAGCGCCAGCCTGCGCTCCTTCCTGTTCACTTTCTCCCAGAGAACCTTTTCCACCTTAGGCGGGTGCGCCTTGGGACCGTGAACAGCCTCTGGGACGTTGGCTACCTGACCCGCCAAGAGGTATCTTCTGTTCTTCAGACGGGGCTTGCGGGCAGTACCCGCGTTAATGGACTGCATCAGCTTTGGACCGTGACGCCTGCTACCGAAGTACTCGGCAGCGTAGTCCCTGCCCGCCATTGGTTTAGTTCCATATGGCTGGAGGCGGTGGGACTGGATGGCGACGACAGTCCTGCGAATGATATCCTCCCTGACAGGAGTGTTAAAGACAACGGGGAGCTCTATCTCTCCCACGACACTCCCGTCAAGAGCACGAACGGCAGCTTTCATGTTAGACACCCTGCTTTGACTCTAGCGATACGTACCGAATCTGGCTGAACTTGAAGGGGTGCTTGTTCGGCCGTATCGCCTTTCTTAGCCCAACGACCCTGCGTGCAGGGCCGGGTATAGATCCTATGACGGCGATGTAGTCGTTCTTCACCTCGCCATAATGCAGGAAGCCACCCTTCGGCGTGATCGGGGGCTCCCCGTTCTCACCAACGATGACCACGATCTTGTTGTACTCCGTTCTCGTGTGGAATCCCATCTGGCCGGGCCTGGGTACCTCCCAGAACACCTTACCGCCGAAGAAGGGACCCATGGCACCAATTCCTCTCTTGGTCTTCTCCTTCTTGTGGCCAAACTCGAAGACGCCAAAGCGCTTGACAGGACCCTCGAAACCATGCCCCTTAGTAACCGCCTTAACGTCTATCTGCTCGCCCTGCTGGAAGATGTCCTTAACACGGATCTCCTTGCCGAGAACGGACGCTGCGTAGTCTAGCTTCTCGTCAATGCTCTTGCCACCGATGCCGATCTCGCCCACATCTGGCGTCTTCTTGCCGAGGCCCTTTATGAGCCACGGCTGGGTGGCAACGAGGAGACGCACGTCAACGATTTTGTCTTTCACGCCATCAAGGGCGGAAATATCTGTTCCGTGGCCCTTCTTCGCGCCTGCAACCCTGCGGGAGAAATACTTTGGCAGCTTCTCCGCCCAGACCTCCGTCAGGGTGCGGAGGCCGAAGTTAGGGTCATGACGGTAGACGCGCACACCATAGACATAGAGGGGTGGCGTCTCAATAACCGTAATCGGCGTGAAAACAGGCTGGCCAGACGTTGGAGTCTTTGGGCGCGCATCTACGAGGAGCGCGTGGGTCATGCCTGCCTTGTATCCATAGAATCCTATAGGTCCGATAGACTCGACCTCTGGCCACGTGCGGAAACGTGGCATTACCCGTTTCGCCCTTTTTCGGGGGTAGAACTGTAGCGACCCCCTTCTCGGGCGCGTTCTCCTTGGCATTTCGCTTCACCAACCGGTCATCCCCGCGTGCCTGTCGGCAGAGGCGGGTAGATAAAACCTATGATGTTGGATGCAAAACGTTTTTTATAGTATCTGACAGAGCCAGGAAAGAAGTGCAACACTCAGACCAGCACGGGAGCGCCACTAGTCACTCAATCCCCTTAGCTCTTCGCCAATCTGAACAGCGCGATCATCTCTTCTAAGTCGGAAACACCCTTGATCTGAGCAACCATCGCTGGGAAGATCTGGGGGGAATATATGCCGATTTCGGAGATTATCCCATCTACAAGCTCCGGAGGCGCCACGTCAAAGGCTGGGTTTCGTACTTCCGCGCCAGGCAGTTCTGAAGGATCAATTATCTCGGAGGGATCACGCTCCTCAATGAGCTCAGGATATCCTGCTGCGGTAACGGGATCGTACTTTAACGTGCTCGCTGCGACGTAGTATGGGACGTTGAATCGATCCGCTGCTGCTGCAATGAGCGCAGTACCGATCTTGTTCACCACATAACCGTCGGAGGTAATCGCATCTGCTCCCGTGATGTATAGGTCAGCATCCTGCATGAAGAGGTATGCAGCAGAATCCACCACATATGTCACAGGGATCCCCGCGGCAAGAAGGTCCTTTGCAGTAAGCTTTCCCTGGTACAGTGGACGTGTTTCCGTCACCACGACACGGAACACCTTGCCCTGTTCCTTGGCACGGCGAAGAATAGAAATAACAGTGGTAGAATGGCAGTGGGTAATGATTGTTCCGCCATCCGGCACCCTTCGAGCCCCGTAGTCCGCGATCTTCTTCTCTGCATCCAGCACTTCGTCCTCGTAGCGGTCAATCGCCTTTATAAGCTCGTCCTTTGAAGAAAGATGACGAAGGACGTACGTTAGCGCGTCGCGCATGGCTGGCTCTGTGGGTCTCGTTTTGGCAAGATCCACAACAACACGACGAACGTTCTCGCGAAGATCGTCGTCGGAAGATCGCCCCGCAACTATTCTCACGGCATTCAGTGCTGCAAGAGCGACGTTCTTGGCACCCTGAACGCGGAGGGCACGGATATCATCGATTATTTTTTGCACATCGTCCATGAACGAAAATGCACCCCAAACTATAAAACCCATGGGCGCGTATGTTATGAGATGAAAACCGCAACCCAGAAGATAATAGACTTCCTGAAGGATGCAGATACATACTACAGCCCGGACGATATTGCGAGGATTCTTGGGCTGGACAGACACATGGTAATTAAGGCGTTGGACCACATCAACTTCGCGGTCCGCCGCAAGGGCATGCGCCTAGAGATTCTACCGCAGAGGTGCAAGAAGTGCGGATACGTCTTTGAACCATCCACGAAGGTTGCTTCCAAGTGCCCCCGCTGCCACTCCCAGTGGTTAGAACCGCCACGGTTCCGAATCAGAACTCTGAGAAAGCGCTAACCTTTTTATCTTTTGTAACCACCGAACAGGCACAAAAATCAGCATTTTATAGAAGGAACGCGTTCTTTCTGTGGTGATGTAGATGAAGGTGACGCTATCGGTCATAAAGGCCGACGTGGGCGGTTTCCCTGGCCACTCGTCGGTCCACCCAGACGTGCTCCTGACGGCAGAAGATCTGCTGGAGGAGGCACGCGAGGACGGAAAGATTTTTGATTACTACGTGGGTCACGTGGGCGACGATATGATCCTCGTAATGACCCACGACAAGTTCATAGAAAATCCAGAGATACATGGACTTGCCTGGGACGTCTTCAAGCAGTGCGCCGAAGTCGCCAAGGAGCTCAAGCTCTACGGTGCTGGCCAAGACCTGCTCAAGGATTCCTTCTCTGGAAACCTCAAGGGAATGGGTCCAGGAGTGGCCGAGATGGCGTTCGAGGAAAGACCTTCAGAACCTGTGATCATATTCGCGGCCGACAAGACAGAGCCTGGTGCGTGGAACCTACCGCTCTTCCGCATGTTCGCAGATCCGTTCAACACAGCAGGTCTGGTCTTTGACCCCAGCATGCACGACGGGTTCGAGTTTGAGGTCCACGACGTCAAGGCACACCGCAAGGTTAGGTTCCGCACTCCAGAAGAGATGTATGACATGCTAGCGCTTATTGGCCAGCCAGGACGTTACGTCATTAAGTCCGTCTTCCGCAAGAAGGATGGCGAGGTGGGCGCAGTAACATCCACGGACCTCCTGAACCAGATTGCGGGCAAATACGTCGGAAAGGATGACCCTGTCATGATTGTCCGTGCCCAGCACGGCTTCCCTGCGGTGGGTGAAGTCCTTGAGCCATTCTCGTTCCCGCACCTTGTCCAGGGCTGGATGAGAGGTTCTCACAACGGCCCACTCATGCCAGTGGCCTTCAGGGATGCCCATCCGACGCGCTTCGATGGCCCGCCAAGAGTCATAGCCATGGGCTTCCAGATCGCTAACGGTATGCTTGAGGGACCAGTGGACATGTTCGACGACCCTGCCTTTGACAGGGCAAGGGAAATGGCCAACGCCGTTGCGGACTACATGCGCCGCCACGGGCCGTTCGAGCCGCACCGCCTTGCGGAGAACGAGATGGAGTACACAACACTCCCAGAGGTTCTCAAGAAGTTGGAGGGGCGTTTCCAGCCGCTCTGACCCCTTTTTTAACTTTTAATAGATTGAAGAAGAGGGGAGAGAATTAGATCGATGCTACAAGCGTTGCAACAAACATTAAGGAGTATAGCAAGACCGTGAAGTTAATCAGCCCGTCAGAGATGGGCGTAAGGCGACGCCCTTTCTCTTCCCTCGCTCTCTTGAGCACTAGTGGCGGGATGATGCCGGCAGCGGCCAGCATACCCAGAGATGCAAAGGCAATCACCCGTACGAACCCACTGTAGCCAAGAAGATAAACGAGAAGTGCGGGGACAACCGCAAGAGCCCACGCAACGAGCCTATTCCGGAATACTTCGCTGAGTATATCCGTCTGAGCGACAGCAGCAGACAAGAAAGATGTTACTATAGTGAGAAACGGGAAGAGAAAACCTATAAACGCAATATCGGGATCTAGAAGCTTGCTCAAACCAAGAGTTCCGATTTCAGGCATATTTTCCCCAAGAACCCCCATAAGGGCATAGGAAAAGAGCGTGTATAAAAGAAACACTGTGGAAAACGCTGTAATTATTGCCCACACAGTCTTTCCCATATTTCTCACACCACGAACAAGCTCCGGAAGGATACCGTGCCCATAGAACGCAAATATAGCCACGGAAAACGCCGTGACAAAGGAGGATAGATCAAACTTCCCAAGGTATGGGTGCGAACGGGGTATGGACCAAACAAAGATCGTGAGAACAAGCAAAACAATTATAAAAGCTAGTATAGACTCTACAGCACCAGAAGAGCGCAGACCAAAGAGTGCTGCAAAGGAAACAACTGCCCAAAATCCAACGGCCCACAATGTTGGATTCGTGAGTCCTGTCAGCCCATAATACTGCGCAGTGGCTGCCATTACCTGCCCAAGGGCCGAGACGTAAGCGAGCATGGCACCATAGCCCGCGTAGAGCATGAGGAGCACGAGCACCCGCCCCCACCCCCCCAAATACCGAGAGGCTAAGTCAAAATAGTGATAGTTTGGATTTGATAAGTATAGAGCTTCAACTAGCATGATAGCAGTCAGCACCGAGAAGAAAGCGGCGGTAAAGAGAACGACAGCCCCCCAAAAGTAGCCGAGGCGCGCTAGAACGTATGGCAAGGCAAGGATCCCTGCCCCTATCTGAGTGCCGACAAGTATAAACACAGCTTCCCAAAAACCAAGACTGCGAGCCACATAGGATAATGGTGGAGACTATATAATTCTTTGCGGGTTGGTAAACACCGTCACGGTGCCACCATTCTCCAGGAAAGTAGTCTGACCCGAAACGTTCTCAGCGATACTCACGGAAAGCGAAGGGATGCCACGCAGGCTCCCCACGATAGGCACACCGACACACGCAGAGTAAACAAGAATCTCAGGCGTTAAAACATCCTGAACCACGACAAAGGACCTGCGAAAATCAAAGTTCTGGGTGATCGCCTTACCAACCGCCTTGTAATAAGCAGAATCCGCATAAACATCCTCAGCGATATAAAAGAGACCGTTGTAGTCGGACACGAAAGCGAAAGTCGTACCAGCAACCTCATTGGAAAGAACGGCGCGCTCTCTTGCCATGCCGATCTTCTGAAGGATCTTAGAGTAAGAAACTTGATAATTTGACGTGATTCTATCCAGCTTGATGCTATCTAATGGTTTGATACCCTTCTCCTTGTAGTACTGATACTTAAAATCGAACTCAGAGTCAGCAGTAACGTCAATGCGATCAGAACTAACAGATATGTTTTCTATCAGCTGTGCGTCCTCAATATAAGCGTTAGAAACAAGGTATCCAATTGCGAGCTCAGCCAGACCAAAGGGCATGGCACGAAGCTCAGCTATGTGCTCTCCGTTCACGTAAAGATCGTAGTAAAAAACGTTTGGCACAGTTATCCAAGAGCTGGAACGCGCATCGTCGTTAATAACGACTCCCTTGACTCCTCTTGTCGCCTCCATCATCCGCCCCGTAATAGATGGGTGCTCAAGAGTTCTTATTCCCAGCCATACAGATGGTGAATTTTCAGACCGATGCGGTTAGGCTTTTAGACCGATAGCTTTAATAGGAGATCATGGTGCGGGTTTTGGCCTTCAGCGATATACATAACGACTGGACGACTCTGCGCTCCCTCCTCAAAGAAAAAGCGGACTGCTACGTATGTGCAGGAGACCTTACATACAACGAAAAAGGTATAAAAGAGGCATACGAACTCATGAAGCCGCATTTGGACAGGATATACATTGTGCCGGGCAACAACGAAACTCCTGAAACGATAGCAGCCCTCTTCCCGAAACACGTCCACAGTAGAGTTCTGGAATGCGAAGGGCTTAGAATAGGAGGAATAGGTGGAACGAAAACCACACCATGGCACACAGCCTTCGACTGGACGGAAGACTACGCATATAAAATACTTGAACGGCTTGGAGAAACTGATATCTTTATCTCACACTGCCCTCCGTCAGGTACCACGCTAGCAAAAACGGCAGATGGAAGAGACGTAGGATCTGAGGCAGTAAGATGGTATATAGACACGTACCAACCAGAATACGCTGTTGTGGCCCATGTTCACGAGAGGGCGGGCGTCGTGGAGAATATTGGAAAAACTACTGCGATAAATGCGGGAAGAAAGGGAAAACTAATCATTCTGGAAAATGAAGAGCTACTGTGAGACGGTAAAGCTTCTTCCCATTTTTTTCCGTGACCAAGGTGTGTGATCGAACAACCCTCGCGCCATACTTCTTCTCAAATCGCTTTGCCACGCGATCTGCGGCTTTTCTAGAGCCCACGTAGAGATCTATCCCCTCCCTGCGCTCCACAACCTTGGAAACAAACGCAAACTTATCGGGCTCCCGCTCCACGGCACGAGCCACAAGATCTGCCATCCGCACAAAGTCGCCGCCTCTTATCTGTATGACTGCCTCGTAGTAACCACCAGACTCCCTTGCACATCGCGGACAGAGTTGCTTCTCCACGCGGATATGCCCCTCTCCATGAATCTCAACTGGAACGCCCTCCACAGTACCACGAGCAACGTAGAGAAATGAAATGCCGTCTTCGGAAACTTCTGGGAAAGAGAAGCTAAGCTGGGCACCATCCAAATCCGTCTTGATCTTCTTGCGCAGCCACTCTGACAGTGCCTCAAGCGAAAACTCCGTCCATCTGTCCGTATAGATCCGCTCGCAGCGAGGACAGTAGAGAATCTTAAGGCGTTTGGGAATATGAACTATTTCGTGCTCCTTAAGGTAGCAATCACGGCAGAAAAAGCCAATAAAAGGCACCTCCTCGTCGGTTCTACCGCACCTGGGACAGACCTTCACGCATTAAAGAACAAGAAACAAAATTAAAGGGGCGATGATGAGGACAGCCTCTGAATGGTGATGAGACCACTCTGTCCTGAGCTCA
>CAYVHT010000002.1:0-49805 GCA_964451455.1 uncultured archaeon | reverse complement strand
TGGCCTTCTCACTCTCGCCCACCCACTTAGAAAGAACCTCTGGGCCCTTAACGGAAATGAAGTTCGCCTCTGATTCCGTGGCCACGGCCTTTGCCAGGAGTGTCTTTCCTGTGCCGGGGGGACCGTAGAGGAGGATACCACGCGGTGGCTTAATGCCCATTGCTTCAAAAGAGTGCCTCTTCTTCAATGGGAGCTCCACGGACTCTGTAAGAAGACGCTTCACGTCGTGCAAGCCACCCACATCATCCCAGTGAACCGAAGGCACCTCCACGAACACCTCACGAAGGGCAGAGGGCTTCACTTCCTTAAGTGCCTCTTCAAAGTCCCTGCGAGTTACCTGTAGCCTATCAAGAACCTCCGGAGGTATAGTTTCCTGATCAAGATCTATCTCGGGCAAGATACGGCGCAATGCCTTCATTGCAGCTTCTTTAACGAGGGCGGCAAGGTCGGCACCCACAAAACCATGGGTCACGTCAGCCAACCAATCCATATCAACGTCCTTCGCAAGTGGCACGTTCCTCGTATGGATCTGGAGTATCTCCTTTCGGGACTGACGGTCAGGAACGGGTAGCTCTATCTCCCTATCGAAGCGTCCCGGTCTTCGAAGGGCAGGATCTATTGCGTTAGGCCTGTTAGTCGCTGCAATGACTACAACATCGCCTCTACTCTCCATACCATCCATAAGGGTTAAGAGCTGAGCTACGACCCTGCGTTCCACCTCCCCCAGAACATCTTCCCTCTTGGGCGCGATTGCATCTATCTCGTCGATGAAAATTATTGCAGGGGCGTTCTCCTGGGCCTCCTCAAAGACCTTTCTTAGCCGTTCTTCTGCTTCGCCCACGAACTTGCTCATGATTTCGGGTCCGTTGATGGGGATAAAGTACGCGTTAGTCTCGTTGGCTACGGCCTTTGCCAGGAGTGTCTTTCCTGTGCCAGGGGGACCGTAGAGGAGCACACCCTTGGGCGGTTCAATACCAAGGCGGTGGAAAAGCTCCGGGTGCTTCAGAGGTATCTCTATCATCTCTCGTATCTTCTGAACCTGCTCCCTAAGCCCCCCAATATCGTCGTAGGTGATGTTGGGTACGTTACTCGTCTTGACGGGCTTGTCAAGGATCACGATCTCCGTCTGTGGTGATACACGAACGATTCCAGAGGGTTTAGTGGACACTACAACGTAAACGCTCTTGCGAAAGAACGGGATGATTACCTTGTCGCCTTTGACAAAGGGCCTACCCATAAAGTGCTTAAGCAGGTAGTTCTCGTAGCCACGGACAATGATCTCGTTCTCGGAAGCCGGAGCAAGCGTTATCTTCTCTGCATTCTTCCAGTTTGCCTTCCTAACAATGACCTTGTCTCCGATTCCGACACCTGCGTTGCTACGAATTATAGAGTCCATATGAATGATGCCCTTCCCTTCATCTTCCACGCGAGACGGCCAAACGATGGCTGCAGTTGTCTTCTTTCCCTCTATCTCCACAATGTCTCCAGAAGAAAGCCCCAGCTCCTGCTTCGTTTGCATGTCGATAGCCACGATCCCCCTACCCACGTGGGACGGGAGAGCCTCATGAACGCGGAGAACAACTTCCTTTCTGTCCTTAGCGGCACCCGCGGTAGCCTCCGTCATGTGTGAATACAGGCAACAAGTGGATAAAAAACCCCCTTATAAACGATTCCGCTGTAATTTTTCACATGAGTTGGGTTCTTAGGAAAGAAGCGCAGGCCGTGGTGTTCACGCGTGAAGACAAAAAAATACTGTTCCTGTTGGTCCACAAGCGCAACGGCTGGAGGATTCCCCGAGGCGGAGTTGAGGAGGGAGAGAGCTTCGAGGAAACAATAAAAAGAGAGCTCTGGGAAGAAGTCAGCATAATGCCCGGCCGTGTCCACGTTCTGGAGAAGTTCAACGAGTACATGTACGAGGATGCAAAAGCCGAAATCCTCCATAACCCGAACGCATTTCTGGTCTTCGTCCCTGGAAAGCCAAAAGTCACACCTGACAACGAGGAGATAAATGGAGCGAAGTGGGTTGACTACAGAACAGCCATAAGGATGTTACGCTTCAACGAGGAGAAGAACACAGTGCGTCAGGCAATGGGCATCATCAAGAAGATTCCTCCAGAACACTTGAGCCGCCTGGAGGTAGAATTGAATTCAGATCATCAATGAATTCATTTCCTTTCCCAAATATTTTCAATATCTGGCGTGCCACATCGCTACGGGGGGTTTGGCCAGGGACGAGCACCACGTACTTCCCAACGGGTGGGAAGAACGATATGAAGAAACGGTTTTTCTCCGAGTCAAAGCCCACATATGCTTTCAAGGGCAAATTACGAATCCATTCACGCTTACCATATATCATAACGCCTCCCTTCGGCCTGTACTCGCCCGAAGGCGGTGCCAAAGAAACCTGATCGGGCAGGGCATAAAAAACGTCCACGGCGGCAAGGCCATTCTTCCACGCCTTGGAGTAAACTGCACTGAGAGCTGCAGCCGCACGTATATCATTCTCGTCGCCTTCTTGTCCGTTCTTCAAGACCACAGATGGAGCTCCGGATACGTCTGCGTGGAAGTAGAGATCCTTCTGTTCCATGTAGTTCCGAACAATTGACTCATTGCTCCGCGCGTCCCTTCCGCCAATGGCCAGAAGCCCAGAGGGAGTAAAGGTCCAGTGGAACTTCTCATACCAGTCACGCTTGCGCTTCTTGACGAGAACGGGCTTTACACGCTGAGGAGCTTTCTCTTTCTGCGGCGGATTTGCTATGAGCTCTTCCAGCTTCGCTATCTTTCGCTTCAGCTTCTTTGCACGCTCATGGTACTCTCCCAGATTCTCCCAAAGCGACTTGGAAAGATCCAGACGCAGTTCCACGCTAATCCCCCAATTGCTGGCCAATTTCAGCCTTGTGTTGCTTCAATTCGCCCAATACTTGCTTTAGTCGTTCCGCAGAAACAGAAAATACCTCGCTCCGCGCTTTCTCCCCGCGGGCAATGGCATCAAGGGCCTGTTCCAGCTCTGCAGTCATGTCGGGTGTGGCAAGCTCGGGAGCATATCGCTCCAGGACAACCACAATCTTCTCGCCCAGCTCAGTGGGCTTTATCGCCTTGCGACCAGAGATGTACTTGCGGGCAAACAACTTTGCAATGATTTCAGCACGGGTACTCTTAGTGCCAAGCCCCAGGGCCTCCATGCGCTTGACAAGTTCGCCCTCCGAATAGCGAGAGGGTGGTTTCGTCTGGGATTTTGAGAGCTTCACGGAAACAACATCAACCTTTGCACCATCGGACAGTGCGGGCACATCATTTTCGCGGAGAGATGCGGGATAAACCGCCGTCCAGCCCTTCTGGATGATCTTACGCCCCTCTGCAACGAACGGCACCCCATTAATGTTTATATGTACATTACGGCGCTCGAGAGTTCCAGGAGCCATAAGAGTAGCGAGGAACCTTCGAACGATGAGGTCATAGATCTTGCGCTCCTTCTCAGAGAGTTTCCCCTTAGGTACGCCAACAGGGTGAATTGGCGGGTGATCTTCAGCCTTCCTACCAGAAGACGGACGGAACACGTCTTGCTGGAGCAGTTCAGAGGCAAACTCTTTGTAGTCAGGAATCGTTTGAAGCTTGGAAAGGATAGTACGGAAGTCAAGGGACGATGGGTACGTCTGGTTATCCGTACGAGGGTAAGATATGAGCCCCTTCATATAGAGCGACTCAGCGACCTTCAGAGCCTCAGAAGTAGAAATATGCAGGTGCTTGTTAGCCTCACGAAGAAATGTGGTGGTATCAAATGGGACAGGACGGGCGATCTTGTCCTGACGAATCTCAACGCGGGTAACAATACCGTGTTTTGCAGCCTTGGCAGTCTTATACAACATTTGGGCCATTGGCTCCTGCCATATCTGCCCCTCTGCATAACGGGCCGAGAATTTCTCACCGGAATGCTCGAGAGCTGCCTCGATCACCCAGTAAGGGATAGGAACGAAGCGCTCTATTTCTCTTTCTCGCTCCACGATAATAGCAAGAGTGGGAGACTGAACACGACCGATAGATAGGAAATTCTTGCCCCTACGGCCAGAGTATAGAGATATCGCACGGGTAAGAGCAGCACCCCATATAAGATCTATCTCCCTGCGGGTGAATGCAGACTCTGCAAGGGCGCGCCTGGGCTCCCGTAGCTGTTCAAAGGCACGAAGAACATCCTTTTTCGTCAATGCTGAGAAGTATGCGCGCTTGACTGGAATCTGCTTACCAGCATACTTCATGACGAGCTCCGCGGATTCAAGGCCAATTGCTTCCCCCTCACGATCTGCATCCGTTGCGATAATTATTTCAGAGATCTTCGGCGCCAGGGACTTGAGAAGGGATGCCACGACGCGATCAGTGACAACAGTTTGCAAGGGCGCGCCTGGAAGCACGTCAAGGGTGTCCTCTGACCACTTGTTCAGCTCGGGTGGGAAGTCTATATCTATTATGTGCCCTTTCAGCGGGACTAGAACGGCGGGCGTCCCGTTGAACTCAAACTCCCAGTATGGGTGTTTTTTATACTGCTTCTTAGTCGCCTTGCCGCCAGAGAGGATTGCCGCGATGCGCGCACCCGCGATAGGCTTCTCTGCAAGTATAAGAATCATTGCGCACCACCGAGGGAGCGCTGGGAGAGCTTCTGAGATATATCTAATGGCTTCTCAACGTAATCCAAGGCGATTGATGTCTTCATGTCCAACACACCGTCCATCCTACCTATAACTGTGCTGAGGTTCCTTATATCATCAGTGGTTGGAAGAACAGCCTTTGCAACGATGGGATAATCCCCTACAAGCATATACGTCTCCAATACGTTCGGCAGGCGGGAAATCTTGGAGAAGACATCGTTGGCATAGCTAGGGTCAGGTTTGATTTCGAAAAATGCCACGTACTTATACCCTATTTTTCTGAAGTCCACGGAGACACGGAAACCCTTTATTATTCCCCTTTGAACGAGCTTCTCCACGCGCTTTTTCACAGCCACGTCCGATATATTGAGCGAACGAGCGATATGTGAGTATGGTATGCGCGCATCATCCGAAAGGAAGCGAAGAATCTTCACGTCCATGGGATCAAGGGAGGATTCTGCCATATATAGAATCTTTGCCACAAGCATTTATACGGTTTGCATTCCTATCTATACATGCCCATTCCAGAAAGATTTCTATCCCTCGCAGAAAAGCTCAGAGAAATGGGAGCCACGAACCTGGACATCGCATACATATGGGACAAGACGGCGGAAGATGGGGGATACCTTGACGACCACAGAATCCACGAAGCACTAAAAGAGATAAATCCCCAACTCGCAGAGCGCTTCTTCAAGGAGATGCGTATAAAGGTGTGGCGTTCCGACCTGCGCAAGGAGCATTTCAAC
The DNA here is from genome assembly GCA_964451455.1 of uncultured archaeon. GTDB lineage: Archaea > Iainarchaeota > Iainarchaeia > JAADDC01 > JAADDC01 > SZUA-1452. The sequence continues at coordinate 44,419 of CAYVHT010000002.1, read as the reverse complement.
CGCAAGCGCATCGTGGAGTCCCTACACAGAGAGGCAAAGATCGGACGCGGGATGGCTGAGAAGATAGCGAAGGAGGTAGAGGAAAAGATAAAGAGCATGGACCTATCCATAATCACCGCGCCACTCATAAGAGAGCTAGTACTTGGAAGGCTGATAGAACTGGGCCTTATGGATGAATACACGAGGTACATGCGCCTCGGTATACCTGTCTACGACCTGGAGAAAGCCATGGAAAAAGGAGATGTAGAGAATGAAGTACTGGACAGCATCCTTCAGCAATACGTGCTCTTCGAGGTGCTTCCCAGAGAAGCCGCAGAGCTATACTTGGACGGATCCTGGAAAATAAGGGGGATGACACGCCCAAACAAGGCGTATGCCCGTGCTTTCATATACAGAACCCCCAGCGTACGGGCATGGATTAAGAGCCTCATAAAGTTCCTAGCATCTAGTGATTACGTAGACACACCCTCCATCCACGTGCCAAAAAACGTCTATAAATCCCCAGCTGGCCAAGAGATCATAGAAGCGATTAGAGAGAACGTAATTCTATGGACCAATGAGGACTACGACGCGAGGGGTATTGCGCACAGCGATGTACCCATATACTCATTCGGCCCATATGACGCGAAGGTCGTGGGAGACGTCATAGAAATCGACATTGGGCAAATAGCAGAAAGTAAAGAGAGCATAAACGCCACAAAGAGCATTATTGGAACTATACAAAACGGTGTAGAAAAGTACATTGAGTTTAAGAACCGCTACGTGAAGAAGGGAGAGTATCCAATTATCGTGAAGGGAGTGAAGAAGGCAGAGAGCGCGCTAATGGTGGATGAAGATAAAATAAGGGAAATTCTGGCCCCGCTACGACCGTTCAAACTTGAGGAGTGATGAAACAACGATAGGATACTTGTAGAGATACGTGAGAATTGCGTGGGCCATAAGCCAGGGCAGAACTACGTAGTTTATAATGAGAACAGATAGAAAGACACCAAGGAACCCGCTGTAAGCGTCCAAGACAAGGACAAATATGAGCAGGAAAAAGGACAGGACTAAGAATTCAAGAACGTGATACGGATTCTTCACGATTGTGTTCCAAGCGTAAGAGAATGAGGCAAGTATGCTGGCACCATCAACAGCGATGGCTGCAGAGGCATAGACCGCGAGAATACTAAGGATGAAGGCTAAAATCGACGCGAGCCAGACTGGAAGGAATGTGTAAAAAGCGAAGACAAGAGCATCCAGGACGAGCCAAAGCAGGAATATGTTAAAACCACGGATGAAGAACGCCTCGCGATTCATATACGTCTCGTGGCCTAAATCCCTCGCAAGTTCGTCAGCGAACCAGGCAAAGACATATGCAAAGACTAAGAGAATGAAAACAGCCGCTACAGTGGGCCAGAGCTTGAAATCGTAAGGCACCACAGCCTGTCCTGCAAGAAAGTAGCCACCCATGTACGCGAAAAGAGCAATGAAAATAAGTAAGTAGGATAGCTGCAGAGGGCGCGACCTGTTACGGTAAGCGATGCGTATGGAAGTACCAGCAAGGGTCATGTAAATAATACGATGATATCGTTAATATTTGCAATAGTCTAACAGAGAGGTGAAAGCAGTTCGGCAACCGCCGAGGAAGTTTTAAAAGCGCTATGATACCCACATACTACCGGAGCCGAGGGGTGACGCGGTTACGAATTTTAACCCTTCGGCACGTGGTGGGTATCACACTCACAAAGATGCACCTCGTGACACTCGTCGCGGGGGAAGGGCAGACGGCAGGATGACGCCGCGCATAGGGGGTCAAATGGACCGGAAACGCAGAGAGAACCCAGCCGGTGGATGGCTCGGCTCGGGCGCCGACGAAGGCCGTGGCAAGCTGCGATAAGCCCCGGCGAGGCGCACGCGGCCATCGAACCGGGGATCGCCGAATTGTGCCGACGAGGCACGGGAACGCGGGGAACTGAAGCATCTTAGTACCCGCAGGAAAAGAAAGCAACACGCGATGCCGTGAGTAGGGGCGACCGAAAGCGGCAGAGCCCAAACCGAATCCCCGTCCGAAAGGGCGGGAAGATGTGGGGTCATCTGGGCCGGGATACTCCCTCCCCGGGGAAGCCGAACTCCGGTGGAAGTCCGGGGCCGTAGAGGGCGACAGCCCCGTAGGCGTAACCTGGGTGGGAGATTTCCCGTGTCCCGGAGTACCGGGCGTTGGTATTCGCTCGGGAAGTCGGGGGTTACCAGCCCCCAAGGCTAAATACGTCCCGAGACCGATAGCGCACGAGTACCGTGAGGGAAAGCTGAAAAGCACCCCTGACGGGGAGTGAAAAGTACCTGAAACCGGCTGGGGATAGCAAGGCGTGGCGGGAAAGGGCAATCCCGGCGAAGGAACCCGTCGCAAGGCGGTAGTACGAGTCGGGATACCGCCGTCGCGCCGTCAGTCGTGAATCACTGGCCAGGGAGTTTACCCGAGTGGCGAGCCTAAGGGGGTCAGCCCCGGAGGCGTAGGGAAACCGAGAGTCCCGCAGCCCCTTCGGGTGAGGGGACCGGGTCTCAAAAGGGCCCTAAGTCACTCGGGTAAGACCCGAAGCCCGGTGATCTAGGCCGAGGCAGGGTGAAGCGGGCTCGCAGGCCCGTGGAGGCCCGCATCCGGTACTGGGAAAACCGTTCGGGTGACCTCGGTCTAGGGGCGAAAGACCACGCGAACCGGGCGATAGCGGGCACCCGCCGAAATAGCGCCCCAGGCTAGCCCGACCGGAGGTTGCCTGGTGGGTAGAGCGACTGACTGGGGTGGCACGGGGCGAAAGCCTCACCACCCTTGTCAAACTCCAAACCGCCAGGCTCCGTAGAAGGTCGGAGTAGGGGACGGTGGGGTAAGCCTCCGTTCCGAGAGGGAAACAACCCAGACCCGGGTTAAGGCCCCAAAGAGCCGGCTAAGTGCGTCAAAGGTAGTCCCCCTCCTGAGACAGCGGGGAGGTAGGCTTAGAAGCAGCCATCCTCTAAGGAGTGCGTAACAGCTCACCCGCCGAGGAGGGGGGCGCCGAAGACGGACGGGGCTCAAGCCGGCCGCCGAGACCCGGGGGCACGGACTGTGTCCGTGATCCGGTAGGCGGGCGTCCCGATGGCCTAGAAGGCGGGCCGTGAGGTCCGCTGGAGCCGTCGGGAACGAGGATCCTGGCGCTAGTAGCAGCGAAAGAGGGGTGAGATTCCCCTCCGCTGGATGGGCCAGGGTTCCTCGGCACTGAAAATCAACCGAGGGTGAGTCGGTCCTAAGCCGTGGGGTAACGCCCTAACGGCGAAAGGGAAACGGGTTAATATTCCCGTACCGTCCCGGTAGGTGCGGCAACGCAAGCCGGACATCCGACGCCTCGGGGTAGGCCGACAGGAGTCGTCGCTCCTGCTAAGCAGGATAAGCCCCTGGAGAGCCGTAATGGCGAGAAGGGGGCTAAACTGCGATGGGCCCGCGTATGCGGGTTCGGCTGAACCCTGGGGCCCGTGAAAAGGGTGTCCGGAGCGATCCGGGACGACCGTACCGAGAACTGAAAAAGGTCCCCTGGCTGAGTAAGCCCAGGCGATCGGGCAACTCCGGGCAAGGGAATTCGGCAAATTGGCCCCGTATCTTCGGTAGAAGGGGTGCCTGCGGTTGTCGGACAGCCGGCGACCGCAGGTGGCACTGGCAAGGGGGGTCCGACTGTTTATCAAAAACACAGGTCCCTGCTAGGGCGTAAGCCTGCGAACAGGGGCCGACGCCTGCTCACTGCCGGTACGTGAAACCCGGGTACAACCGGGCTAAGCGCCGGTGAAGAGCGGGCCTAACCCTGAGGCTCTTAAGGTAGCGTAATACCTCGCCGCTTAATTGGCGGCTTGCATGAAGGGCGTAACGAGGCTCCCACTGTCCCTGCCCGGAACCCGGCGAACCCTTTGGGCCGTGAACATACGGCCAACTCCCGACGGGAGGCTAAGACCCCGTGGAGCTTTACAGCAGCCTGGCGCTGCGGTTGAGCCCTCCTTGCGAAGCGTAGGCGGGAGCCGTCGAAGCGGCCCTTGCGGGGGCCGTGGAGGCGCCAATGAGACACCGCCCCTGGAGGGTTCAGCCGCTTACCGGTCGTACCGGGACAACGTCAGGTGGGCTGTTTGGCTGGGGCGGCACACCCCAGAAAAGATAGCTGGGGTGCCCAAAGGTCGGCTCAGGCGGGTCAGAACTCCGCCGTAGAGTGCAAGGGCAGAAGCCGGCTTGACGGTGTTCCGCACAATGTGGAACGCCGATGGGAAACCAGGGCCTAGCGAACCACCGGTTCCCACTGGTGGGGGCCGGTGCTGTCAGAGAAGTTACCCCGGGGGTAACAGAGTGGTCGCGGGCGAGAGCCCACATCGACCCCGCGGTTTGCTGCTCCGATGTCGGCTCGCGGTATCCTGGCCGTGCACAAGCGGCCAAGGGTAGGGTTGTACACCCGTTAAAACCGCACGTGAGCTGGGTTAAGTACGGCGCGAGCCAGTATGGTTACTATCTGTCGGGCGTGTTGGCCGCCTGAGGGGAAGGACCGCCAAGTACGAAAGGAACGGCGGGACGCGGCCTCTGGTCTACCGGTTGTCCGACAGGGCATTGCCGGGTAGCTACGCCGTAGGGGATAACCGCTGAAGGCATCTAAGCGGGAAGCCCCCCCCGAATAATAGGCGGCCGTTCCGGGCTTCCTTCGGGAGGCTCGGACGAGGGCTCCGGAAGAACACCGGGTTGATAGGCGCCGGGTGTAAGCGGGAAGGGCAACCGACCCGTTCAGCCCAGGCGTACTAATCGCCCGAGCTGCGTTTCCGGTCCAGACCTATCCCTATGCGCGGCGTTGCTGTCTGCCTTTCTCCGAATTTTCGATTTTTAGCAGAACTAGCCGGTAGGCTCCCTATGCGCGGCAATTATATTTCGGAAAAATCAGTTATTGATATGCACGATCACAAAGGCAGCCTGGACAAATACGCCTGGCACGTGACACATGCAGAGAATCGGGCAGCGCTGGACGCGGCGTACATCCACGGACTAATTACGTGGGTGCGCTTCCAGACGAACCAAGAGTACAAGACAATCTTGGACGTTCCTTGTGGAAACGGACGCCTACATCCATGGCTAAAGAAGCTGGGCTACGAAGTGGAGGGCCTTGATCGTTCCGAGGAAATGGTGGCAGAGGCTAGAGAAAACGGAAGGAACTGCTGGATAGGAAACATGGCAGATCCCGAAGCGTACTCAGCCAAGAAATACGATATCATACTGAACTGGTTCACATCCTTCGGCTACCTCAGCGAGGAGGAGAACGAAAGAACATTGCAGATATGGAGCGAGCACGTAAGGCCAGGCGGACTGCTCATAATGGATCTCGCAACGCCGCACAAAGATCCATTCAGTGGATTCGCGAGGTACGATAACAACATCGTGGAGATAATGGAAGAAGAATCGGAAGACAACGTGAGACACATCCACATCAAGCTTTACCGCGACGAGGGTGACAAACTGGTAAAACTGAGGGAGAATAACGTAGATCTACACATGTACACTCCAGAGGAAATAGCGGCACTGTTGGAAAAAAATGGGTTCCAACTGCTGAAGATGTTCGGGCGCTACGAATTCCGCAGTCCGAGAAAAGATGCGCATGCAATAGTGTACCTCGCCACAAAGATCTAATAGAACTCATCACGGTACACGAGAACGAGGACCGCGGCCAGAGCAGTCAAGATGGCTGAGAGAAGGAACAAGAACGCAAAAGAGGTAGCTCCGATGATCAAACCCCCGAGAGCAGAACCCAAGCCCATTGCAATAGACCAACCGCCTTCATAGTAGCCCCATTCCTCCGTAGCACGGCGCTTATCCACAAAGAGTGAGTAAAATGCATCCCACACGGGCGCAAGAATAGCCAACGACGCGCCGCGGATTATCTGAGCAACGTAAAGCAGAGCGGGCGTGTGTATGAATGCAAAAAGGGCAGTAGCAAGAGCTGCAAGCCCGTAACCAAATGCTAGCAGCCCCACACGGTATTTCTGGCGAATACCGAGGCGCGAGAAAACAATAGCAAGCACACCGTAGGCTATGAGGTTCAGGGACCAGCTCACCCCAGCATCGGACAATCCGCCACCCACGTGCTCAACGTAGGCAGCATACAGTGGAGTATATATGCCCTCAGAAAAATTGGCCAACAACGCGGCCATAAGAAGAATCAAGAGGGCTCTGCGCATGAAATTAGATATGGGCCCGCTTAATAAAAACCAAGCACCAGATCATCTCGCGATGATGAGCACGCACCACACTGAAGGTGGCGTAGATGATGAAACTGACCTACTCTGAGCAAAGATACTCGCGGTTGAGAAAAATACTGTCCAAGCACGTTGGAAAAAAGAACGCGGAGTTCCTTATGCAGCTAACCAGAAGAGCAGAAAAAGACGTGAAGGAAACAGTAGGAAAAATGCTGGACCCAGAACGGCCGATAATACTAGTGGGACCCGGGCGCTCGGGAGACCTTGCCGCGCACGAACTAATGGCGCTGCTCAGGAACACGCACAAGTTTCACAGGATCCCGATCGTGCGTATCCCTGCAAGTCTACGCAGCGTTGAACCGGGAGCAAGAGTGGACGTGGGGCTTGCACTAATGAACCGGCAGCTGCTGAAGGAGATAAAGGGGGCTAAGGCTAATGGAGCACAGATCATCTACGTGGACGCCGTGCGGAACAAAGGAGAGACGCAAAATGCATACGAAAACATCGCAAAGAGAATAGGTATTGAATTCGACGCAATCATAAACCTTAACGAGATGCCGCGACACAAGATACGGGTTCTGGGCATCCAAACAGATAGATACTCAAAGATGCACAGGCTTTTCCACAAAAAAGCGGTGGGCATCGAAATAAACGGCAAACGCTACGGAGTGAATATATACGTGCCCACGAGGAAGAAGTAATTTATACATAATCTCCCAAATTATACGGGTAGCGACCGGGTGGCCCCCCAGAGGGAGGAAGGTCCGCCCACCCACAGCACAAAGGGGAACACCCCCGCTCCGAGAGGAGCGCCGGAGGAGCAGAAACGACACTTTCCCCGTGGAGCGGATGACCGTAAGAGAGCTGAGAAGCGGGGGAAGGTGAAACGGCCTCCGGACGGGTGCAAGGCGTTGCCGCTCAGTCCAATGCCACCAAGAACAGAAGGCGGCCTACGGGTCGCTGCCCAAACACATTTTAACCACCGCAACAAAATACTATCGTGGTCCTGGAAAAGATGTGGGAAAAGTACCACGGCCTCCGATACAGCCTCGGCCTGTGGAAAGAAGCGACGAGGGGAAAACTAAAGAAAACAAAACTAGTTCTCGCAAGCAAGGTCGGTAGCAAGGATGCTGAGGCAAAACTGGCAAAAATCAAAGAGTTTGAGAAATCACACCCTGGCGCAGTGATTCCTGCAGAAATATACGATAGGCCAGCTAGCGAGGTAGAAAAACGCCTGACAGAGATGCATGAACAGCTCAAAAGCATCATGGCAATTGAACAGAAGATGGCGCAGCTAAAGCTCGATAAAGAACAAAAAGAGCTTGCAATGGACATGATCCTGCGTGCTAAACGCAACCCGCGCCTAGCAAGGGGCATTCTGGGCACACTAAAGGACGTAAAAAAGAATTCCAAGTCGCTTGCCAAAAACGTGGATCTGCTAAGCAACAACGAAATAAAGACCAAATGGCGCAGATTCATCGGATGGAAAGCACTATGGTTCCTAAAACCAAAGGACATACGCGAATTCTACGAGCAGTATAAAGGGGCAAGAAAACAAGGCGTCCCATTACGAGCTGCGGGAAAATACTTCTCGTTCTATGAAAAACCGAAGCTAGCCGATGCGTACGTGAAACTCTTGAAGGAAATGGATGCACTCACGCGCCCCCCGTGGAGCACGAGAACGCCAAAGATCATTATCTCCTTTGCCGATCCAGAAAGGATAGCAAAGCTAGCAGATCTCATGATGAAGATGGCAAACACACTGGACGAGGCGGACAACGCCAATAAAGATGGCAAGAAATAATCCGCTCTGAACAAGCTACAAGAACAGGTAGAATTATGTAGTCGGCCGCAAGGCCGGCCGCGCGCCAGCGTTAACCGATATGGCGGTCAGCCGCCATCCTGGCTAACGTGACAGAGGGTGCTTTCAGCACCCTGCTATCGGCCACTATAAAAACGCATAAGAAGCAAAGAAGAGTGTGTGGTCGGCTGTGGAGCAGCCGGCCTCGCGGCTCCGGGATTACATCCCGGTGCGCCCGACGCAGTCGGTGCGAAGCGCTAGCCGATTTTGCGGCTATGCGCCGGCCGGGATTCGAACCCGGGTCGTCGCCGTGGCAGGGCGACGTCCTACCAGGCTAGACTACCGGCGCCCAAACAAGCAGCATTCTCAATAAAGTGGCGGAGCGTTTAAAAACCAACAAGCTGGCAGGAGTTTAAACGGTAGCAACATAATATTCTCGTGCAAAGAAAGGAGTGGGGGCTTCCTGAAACAGAGGCGAAAACAGGGGCGATCCGAGTCGCACATGTGTACCCGGGAAGCTACGAGGAAGCGATGGCATCCCTCGGATATATGACAATATTCAGCAGGCTAAACGAAGCAGAGGATATCGTAGCACATAGATTCGTGCTAGATTCTCCGTTCTCTCTGGAGGAGGGCACTCCAATTCGCAGCTACGACGTAATTGTGGCATCTATCCACTTTGACCTGCAGATCCCACACTTGCTTAGGTATTTGGCCACACAGAGAATATCTTTGCGGAAGGCAGAGAGAGAACAACCGATGATCGTAGGGGGGCCAGCGACGTGGAACCCACTCCCATTGATAAACATAGCAGACGCCGTATCCGTGGGGGACGGAGAGGACCACATAGCGGATGCAGTCCGTGGCATGCTGGAGCAGAAAAAGGAATGGACCCATGAAAACGTCCTCAACACGTGGGTCAAAAACAGGGCGAGGTTTGCACGCCACGATTTGAGCTACAGACCACCTGCGATGGTGGTAGAAAAGAGTGCCTATGGGCGAAAAGCAATCTACGTAGAACCATCGCGGGGCTGCAACTTCGGTTGTCGCTTTTGCCTGATTGGATGGACGAAGCGGCCAAGACGAGATAGAAAACTATCGCAGATATTGGAATGGATAACAGAGGGGCTGGAAAACAACGGAGAAAAGGTGTATTTCTTCGCATCGGACATACTCGGCCACCCACACATACAAAAGACACTCGAAGTGCTCGGGGATCTGAAAATACCCTTCTCGCTATCGTCAATGCGATACGACAGACTGAACGACGAAATGCTGGAAGTCTTGCGCGGAGGGGGGCTGCGGAGCATAACCGTCGCGCCCGAGGTAGCAAGCGCGCGGCTAAAGTCACGGATCAACAAACCGATCCCGAATGAAGGAATCATAGACTTGGCAAAACGAGCGAGGAAAAAGGGATTCAGATCCATGAAACTGTACGTCATGTTCGGTGTACCCGGAGAAGCAGAGGAAGACGTGCTGGAAATCGTGAGGCTAGCAGATGCGGTCAAGAAAGCAGGAGTGCAAGTACGTATATCCGCAAACCCGATGATACCAAAACCGCACACGCCAATGCAATGGGCCGCATTTGCAGGCATAGAATACGTAAAACAGGCAAACAAGCTGTTAGAAAAGAGGGTTAAAGCAAACACGATGAATCCCAAGCGCGCACTCATACAAACGCTTATCTCCGTTGGTGATGAAAAGATCGGGGAGCTTCTTCTCCATGCATATAGAGATCTCAACTACGCCCACTGGATGAACGCTGCAAAGAAGCTGGAAATAGACATTTCAAAGTATCTACAGGAAGGACGAGAGACACCTTGGAGAGAGCTGATAGACACTGGAGTTACGGACGAGTTCCTGCACAAAGAGTGGGAGAAAATCCAGACAGGCGAATACACTCCTCCCTGCCATGAAAGATGCTCGCTCTGTGGGGTGTGCTTCCCGTGATATCTGCTGTGGTGTACCGCCCAGGAAAGATCGCCGAACCGCTGATTGAATCAATCAGAGAACTCTTCGGAACGGAAAGCGTGGAAATCAGAGGGCTTGGAACAGTGGATCGATACGAAACACCGCATGCCAGCATATATTTCATACCCCTTCGCCAGTCCTACGAGCTCCACGTGGAAGAAATGGAGAATCAGATAAAAGAAGCAATAGGCACGCCAGACGTCATCGTTTCGATAAATCCACACCTCGCAGACATGAGAGAAGGGATCTTCGTACACAGTGCTGGAAACCTGACGGGAAAGGACGTCTTGGCAGCAAACTATGCCCCAAGAAGCGTGGCTCCAACGTCGCCGGGAACGATAGGAACGATGGTCCGAGCAGCGCACAGCTTTGCGGAAGAACTTGGCGTAGAACCAAAGATACATATAGAGGCAACCCATGATTTCCCCGTGGACGCCACGATTCCATACATCTCCTACGAGGTTCGTGGAACAGTAAGCTACGACCTTGCCGCCCTCACACTAGTAGCTGCGCTGGGCAAACAAGTAAAGTTCAAGCCATACCTCACAATTGGGCTCTCATACTACGCGAACGAGTTCATACCAATAATACTTAGGAAAAAAAAGGTCCCCGCATACCACGTTCCATTCTATCTGGCCCATAATCTCACAGCAGACACGATAAAGACACTCATACGCAAGGGGTATATTGAAGCAGTGGCTTACGGAAAGGGCGTTCCGAGGGAGAAGCTACCGTTTTAACCAAGGAGGTCGTGGAACAAGCATAGAGGACAGCCAGCGCGCAAATTCCCTGTTTTTAACGTAAAAATCCAGGATGCCTCGCCCTTTCTGGATCTCGTAACCCATATCTAGAGACGATCTGATGTGCTTGCGGAAAGAGCCCCTCCGTTTCATATCCTCAACGATGTATAAAAGAGCCAGCTCGGGAGTAGTGGCTGGACGAATCACGTCCACATACCAACGCTCCCATCGGATATACGGGCCAAAAAATGCATCCTTGTGCTTCTCAAGAAAGCGCTCACTGTTTTGACGGTCAAACACAGGTGGACCCTGGCGCGTCTCAACAAAAGCGTCGTACCCACCCGCGATTTCAAAGTACCAAACAATATGAGCAAGCTCGTCTGTCCAGACGCCCGAATGAACCACATAATAGCCAGATTGCTCCAATTTTTTGTGTATCATCCTGAGGTTCCTCTTGATTTCACCCCAAACGATGTCAGGGGAAACCCCTGGCGGGTAGCCAGCAATTAAGAAAAGTGGTTTGGTTTTTCTCTGAACAAATACCCTCTTCACGTCGTCTGGAGAAAGAATTTGCCGATCTGGGAAGAAAAACTCGAGACTAGGATGTACGAGAAATTCCCGGGCGGCCGCAACGAATGTGGCAAGGGATTGCACAGATACTGGAGATGCCACGTTACGGTACGGATCAACAGGGTCTATGACCACAAGCGGATCATCAAACTTAGCCTTGGCGTGGTCGAGAATATCCACAAAAACTGGAGGCTTCCAGTTAGCGGCAGCTCGGAGAAGCGGCAAAGCTCCGCCATAGTGAAGAATGAGGAGCTCTACCAAATAGCCTGAAAAACCCTCTACACGAATCTCTGCACCGTAAACGCCAATGCCCTTGAGAAATGCCTTCATAATGCGAACGTCATCCCTCAACTCTGGTGGGAAGCGCTCCTGTAAAAACCTCTGATGTAGTGGCGTTCTGTCCGTAGCACTTTGTATATTTTGGCCTGGTTGCATCTCATATGCAGGAACAACATCTACCTCCACACCCTCTATCCAGACCGTAACGTAGGGGTGTTCCGCGTAGCGTATCTCGAACTTGGACGATAGAGACTTGCCAATTTCCAGTGCTTCCGCCTCCATTACATTGCGTGGCACGTCGCGGGGGTATATTATGAACACATCAACGTCTGAAGAACCCCGCAAATTCGTTCCGCGGGCCGCAGAGCCAGCCACGATAACGTCTGAGAACCTACCCCCATAATCACGAATCTGAGAGACGACGCGGTCCGCCACGGAAAGTATATGCCGCTGCTCTTCCTCGGTGGGACGAACCCGTGCAAGAACCTCCGAGAACACATCGTCATACCCTGGCACGTTTAAAATGTAGTAATCCCTGATTTAAAGCATGGATATGCCGGGCGCCCAAAAAACACTCGCCGAATCAAAGTACGCCGAGATCATTGCGGGTTGGCCCTACCCCGAATACGTGATAAAACAGCGCATTCTCACCCCCGAAGAGGACGAGCTAGTCCGAACAATCATAGACGTTCTCAAAAAGAAGAACTCTATTGTTTACGTCAAGTTCAAGCATCTAGAGAAAGAATACGAGGAACTTTTCAAGAACACATTCCGCGACGAAGTATTATTGAAAATTCCGCCGCAAGCATTCAGCAAACTCCCTAAAGAAGAAGAAAAGAAGCAGATCGTAGCAATTCTGGGCGAGTACATATCTAAGTTTCCCGTGAAGAACATAAAATGGGTGGCTGAGCATATAGCAAACGAGGTCTTCGGGATGGGGCCGCTAGAGGACATCTTGGAGGACGATGACCTCGAAGAGATCATGGTAAATGGTGAAAATCTTCCGATCTTTGTCTATCACCGAAAAATAGGAATGTGCAAAACGAACATCGTCCTTTCGCGCGAGAAGATAATAGAAACAATCAAAAAGGTAGCAACATGGGCCAACAGAAAAATCTCAGAAAAAAATCCGCTGCTAGACGCACACTTGCCCAACGGCGACCGATTTAACGCGACAATTCCACCAATATCTGTTAGAGGGCCAACAATAACGATAAGAAAGTTCAAGCAAACCCCGTTCACGTTAGTAGATATCATACGGAATGGAACGCTTCCCTCTGAAGTGGCTGCATTTCTCTGGGTGGCTGTGGAGGGGTTCGAGGTAGCCCCCAGAAACATACTGATCGCCGGCGGCGCAGGCGCAGGAAAGACTACAACGCTCAACGCGCTCCTAGACTTCATCCCTCTAGACCAAAGAATTATCACGGTGGAGGATACCAAAGAACTAGACTTGCCCATGCACGAAAACTGGATTCCGCTCATCACAAGACCGCCCACGCAAGACACCCCTGCAGTAACCATGAATGACCTGTTAAAGAACGCCCTGCGCATGCGCCCGGACCGCATCATAGTGGGGGAGGTACGTGGAGCAGAAGCAGAAACCCTCTTCGTGGCGATGGACGTGGGCCACCAGGGAACAATGGGGACGCTCCACGCAAATAGCGCGAGGGAGGTGTTGATACGCTTGAGATCCGCACCTATGAACGTCCCAGAAGACCTACTACCGCTGATGAACCTAATTGTCGTCCAGCACAGGATAAGAACGCCTAGCGGAATTGTCAGAAGGGTCATGGAAGTGGCAGAAGTCGGGAGGATGGACGAGCAGGTACTGCTCTCGGACATATTCAAATGGGATCCACGAGCAGGGAAGATCGTCAGAACAGACGTACCTGCCCATACGATAGACGAACTTGCCGAGATTACGGGCCTCACAAAGAAAGAGATCAACATAGAAATTGTAAGACGCGAAAGAGTAATCCGTTGGGCAGTAAACCATGTGAAGAACAGGCAAGAGCTAATAAAGCTCATAAGCGCATATTATAGCGACCCGGAGGGTGTATTCAATGCCATCTCTTAGCGTGACTATCGTCTGCAACGTGCTTCCCACGGAATCCCGGGAAAGGATAGCAGCAGCAATACGCAAAGTATTTGGAGATGTGTCTGTCACAGAATATGACGATAAAATAGTTGCTGAAGGTGGAGAAGACGCCGTGGACTCACTAATACGGGCAATATCCCGGGAAAAAATAGCCGCCAGAACGTACTTTCTATTTAAATCGCGAAAGAAAGGAGATTCCATTGTATTCCCGCTGGAAAGAGATCCATTAACCGTAGGGCGTATATCCTACGGGGAGGATAGCGCCGTGCCGCCAATCTGGGTAGAAATAAGGGGGGATGTAGATGAGGTATTGGAGCGTATTCGCAGCATTGCTGATGGCAATTAGCTCGGCTCTTGCCGTACAGATGTACTATCCCGTCGCACACGTATTTGGAGATGGGGAAAGCTACAGCATCGGCACGATCGCCCCTGGGCACACGCTAAGCATCATAATAGACCGCGGGCCACAGAATGACCCATGGATCGGTGCAAAGTTAGATAGAAACTGGCCATATCGAGTGGAGATCTCGGGAGATCGAATGTACATATACATAACGATACCAAAAGACGTGCAGCTGGGTGCAAAACACGTCTGCATTACCACATACGGACAATCATCCGCCGAAACGTTCTGTCCAGCAATCCTTATAGCCAACGGCCTCTTGTCTGCTGAGATCGGAAACCCCCAAACGATCGCAGAGGCTGGGGACTACGCCAAGATAAAGACACTTATAAAGAGCAAGTCTATAGGGGAAACAGACGTTTCCATAAACTGTAGCCTTGGAAAGCCATACTGCACAGAAAGCACAGTCCACATAGCCACAGAAAAGGCAAAACTCATAGAATACCCCGTATCCTATCCCTTCCCGGGGATATACACTATGGATCTGCGAATAACAGACATGGGTAGCGGCGATCAGATAAAGAAAACCGTAACGCTAGTATTCACGCCGAGCATAAGGAACGATATGGGTGCCCTCCGCTGGGGCGTTCCGGTGTCTGCACCAATTCTCCAGCCCATAATGACGCTGCTCGCCATGGTGGTCGGAAAATGAGCATGGAAGAGTTTGTTATGGACAACCCGTGGGCAGCAGACATACCGAAGTCAAAAATACTCATGGAACTGGTAAAATACTTGCAGGACCCACACAGCATAGACGAGATCCACGAGAAATACAGCAAGCTAACAGATGATGACATCGCTTACGCTCTCTACGTACTCAAAACACTTGGAGTAATCGAAGGAGACGGCGAGAAAGTCTGGCTTTCAAAGAAAGGTGCGGAATTCTTAAAGGAATACGAGGAAACGTTCTAACGGTAGCGTAGAAGCGCCACCATCCCCCCCATCTTTTCAACGACAGATGCCGAGGAAAAACCCCGCGGGACTATGAATATCCTGCCGCCACCATTCTTTACCGCGTCCAGAATAGCCCTGGCATCCTCGCGGTTCTTCAGAAAGTAGTCCTCATGCATGAGAATCGTATCCACGGCCCCCTGTTGCGCGTAAGCCGTCACTTCATCCCCCACCGCCACGGGTTCCCCTTTCGCCAGCCGCCGTAAGAACTCCTCAAGGGCGTGAGAAATCTGAGCGAGGTGGTGATCCCTAAGAACTGAGTCTAATCGGTCCGCAACGAGCTCGTGGATTCCCTTCGTACCAGCCATAGACGTCCTGACGCCAATGAATCGCTTCTTTGAACCCTTAGATTGGGCAAAACGGATGAACTCTTCATAGAAGAAGCCAGGGCCGCCAACTAGAACGATCTCGGGCTCAGAATCCTCAACAACACGGTAAACCTGTCCATAATACTCAGAAAAATCTCCAGAACCAAGTCTCTTACCGCGACGAGGATTCCGAACAACTGCGAGACGGCGTAGAGATTGTGAGAGAACAAATATCGTCGCAGCCTCGTCGTCCATAGAGACTAAGAGCACCCTCGGTTTTTGAGACTCGTTCACGGCTTGGCGGATCTGATCAAGTATGTAATCAGACCAGGTAGCCTTGCGAACCACAATACTTCGACCAGTACGCAGCTCCAACGTCTGATGCTTCCCCTTTCCAACAACGTCCTCTGGACGTGCCTCAACAACGACGCCCACAACCCTTAAAGCGCCAGAATACTCGTGGAACTTCACGTCTTCAACGCGAAGGCGCACGAAGACCTTACGCACCTCCCCCGAGCCCCTCTCGCCTTCTCGTTTAATCCTGCGCAGCACAGTGCCTTCTACCTCATCCCCTGGCTCTATGGCTTTTTCGAGCACCCAGAGATCCTCCAACGTCTCGGGAACCACGGAGAAGCTTTTATTCTTTCGGTCCACAAAGACCAGCTGCATGTTTAAAACAAAAACGGAAACATATTTTATCATGCAAGTGGACAAGGACGGGATAATCACCATACTCATCGGGCTTATTCTCTTTGGCGTAGCATGGGCTGCAGAAGCATACCTCAGCGGAGGGACGCTTTGGACCACGCTCCTATACACGCTCAAGGATATGATCATCGGGGGCATCGCCGGCGTAGGCGTCCTGCTCGTCGTGGTAGGAATTCTCTTCATAACGGCCTGGTAGCATGCGAGTTGCAGTAATCAATTACGACAAGTGCAAACCAGAGAAGTGTGGCTATGCCTGCGCACACATCTGCCCAGTCAACCGTAGCGGTGGAGATCCCGCCATAACCATTGATGATACAGATGGAAAACCGCGAATAAGTGAAACCCTCTGCATAGGCTGCGGGCTCTGCGTGAAAAAATGCCCTTTCGGTGCCATAACAATCGTAAATCTGCCTGAAGAGGTCGGAACACCCGTACACCAGTACGGACCAAACATGTTCCGCATATACGGCCTCCCGTATCCAAGAGAGGGCAAAGTCATAGGCATCCTAGGAAGAAATGGGACGGGAAAGAGCACTGCAATAAAGATCCTTTCTGGGCAACTTGTTCCGAATTTCGGAAAGTTTGACGAAGAGGCAACGTGGGATAAAGTCATTGATCATTTCAAGGGGACGGAGCTCCAAGGATACTTCCAAGATCTGAAAGAAAAGGGCGTAACAATCTCGTACAAGCCACAAGAGATAGAACCAATCCCAAAGCTGTTCAAGGGGACAGTGAGAGCCCTTCTCTCTAGAGTAGACAATGAAAGAGTAGACGAAGTGGTGGAGCTCTTTGGGCTAGAAAAAATCGCGGATAGAGACATATCAAAACTATCAGGGGGAGAATTGCAGCTAGTAGCCCTAGCAGCAGCATACATGAAGAAGGCGGACATATACTTCTTTGACGAGCCCACCTCGTACCTAGACATCTACCAGAGGTTAAAGGTGGCCAAGATTATACGTTCGATCGCAGAGAACGCAGACGTAATGACCGTTGAGCATGATCTGGCCGTTCTAGACTACATATCCGATGGCGTTTTCATCGTATACGGCAAGCCGGGTGCATACGGTATTTTCTCGGGCTACAAGGGCGTGCGAGAAGGCATTAACCAGTTCTTGGACGGCGTGCTCAAGGAAGAGAACATGAAGATTCGAGACGAACCCATACGCTTTGAAGTCCGCCCTCCCGGAGAGTGGACTGGAAAGACCTATCTGTCATATCCAGCACTAGAGAAGAAACTCGGAGACTTCCACATGACTGCAGAAGCGGGAGAGATAAAAGAGGGCGAGATCATAGGCATCCTAGGAAGAAATGGGACGGGAAAAACTACTTTTGTGCGAATGCTGGCGGGAGAATTGAAGCCAGACAACACAGAGATAAGCCACAGTCTCAAAATCTCCTACAAGCCGCAATACATCAACTTTGGGGATACTGTCGTCAGAGACCTATTCAACGCCAAGGACATCGACCAGGAGCTTCTTAGAACAGAGCTTAGGCGGGCATTTGAACTGGACGAACTCTGGGACAGCAAAGCATCGGAACTATCGGGTGGAGAGAGACAAAGGGTTGCAATAGCATTATGTCTGGCAAAGGACGCCGACATATATCTACTGGACGAGCCTTCTGCATTTCTGGACGTCGACCAGCGCCTTTCCGCAACAAAAACCATAAAGCGAGTGATAGCTTCCAAAAAGAAGGCTGCGTTCGTCGTAGAGCACGACGTGGCAATGATTGACTACCTAGCAGACAGGCTCATCGTCTTCTCCGGCGAACCGAGCGTGGAGGGACACGCATCCGCCCCGCTCCATATGGCAGACGGAATGAACCAGTTCTTAAGGGATCTAGGAATTACGTTCAGGAGAGACCCGACCACAGGCCGGCCGCGCGTGAACAAGCCAGGATCGCAGAAAGACAGGGAGCAAAAGAAGAAAGGCCAATACTACTACATGGGAGCATAGTAGAGCATGGTAGGAACAATTAGGAACGCCATGAGAACACTCTGATCCACACCGAGGCTTCTCGCAAAAATAGACAGGGCAGCTCCCGCAAGGGCTGCAAACAGGGCAGGCCATCCAAAAAGAGCAAGAATAAACACCGCAATGAATAAAACTGCGGTGGCCCGTGCAAAGCGTCTAGAATATATGCGATAAAGCAAGGGAAATACAATCCAGACAAAAATGGCTCCAAGAGCCACGGCCAAAATCAAGTACGGTGCAAGAGAAACGACGGAAAAGCTGTCGGGGAGCTGAGCCGCAAGGGAGGAGCGCACCAACCCATAACGGCGAGAGTACATAGAAAACACCAGAGCAGATGACGCTGTAGAACCCGATGCAGCCACAACACCGTCCGAATCCAAGCGGACAAAAAGTCGAACGAACAACGCGGCCACCGCGGGAGATAGAGCTGGAAAATATGCGACAAGAAGCGCTGCTAGAATCCCAAATACGATCCCTGCATAGGGAACAGATGTATCGTTAATCGCATGGTATGAAAGCCGGCGCTTGGAGAAAACAGAAGGTAGAACTGCACCGAGACCAAAAATCCCAGAAACCCCAACCTGCAAGGGATTACGAACAGGATTCACAGAAGTTAGGAGAGCAACACCCCAGCACGCCGAGAGAAGAAAGACCAAAAGCGCCCGTAACCTGCACTCCGAACGCCAGATAAGAAGAAGAGCTGCTACAAAGAGAATGGAAAAAATGACAAGATGTGGCACATGGAGTGAAAATATGCCTGACACTGGATAGTAAAGAAAAGAGAGAAGAAGGCCACCAAGAAAACCCGCGAGATACAAGAAAACAGCACGCTCAGTCCGTCCAGACACCACGAGTGAGTGGGCAGCCAATCGAGAGAAAAGAACAACGGACGAATACGCGCCGAGCAAGAAAGACATCGGGCCGGAGACAACATAGTAGAAAAAGTATGTGAAAACAGCAAACTCCGGACGCGAAAATGATAAGAGAATGGGATGATATGCAGGAAGGATGCCAAAGATGCCGGCAAAGAGCGCCTCAGCCAAAGAATGGACAGTATACTGTATCCTCACCATCTCCTACGAGCCTGCCCATGAAGCAGGTTTTGCTGACACCGGAACAGGACCTGTAAAAGTCCAGAACAGTATACACGTGGCCAGAAGAGATGATCGTGTATGCGCAGCCGTGATTCAGGTGCCTCACACCGACAACATGGCCACAGACCCGAACGAAGACGCCCGAAGCCACAGGGTCAGAGACGTATAGAGCGAGAGATGCGAACAACATGAAGAAGAGTAAGGCAACCGCAGCAAGAACCGCGCGCACCTATAAATAGAGCGCCGCTAGGATAAAAAGATAGCCCACTAGAACGAAAGGAACGAAGGGAAGAGAGTACTTCACCCGGACGCGCTCAAATCCACGCGCCCTCAACCAAACAATATCGTCTTTATATAGGCCGGCCGCGCGAAAAGGCGAAAGGCGCACACGTGAATTATGTGAAAGGCTAAGAGCAGCACGCCAAGAAAAGGGCACGACAGAGCCGTCGTTCAAAATGAAATCCGCTACAATATCCCCCTCCTTCAACTCATCAACAGGCTTCTCACGGACAAAAGCAGACGTACGGAATGCAAGAACAATAAACACGAGAGATGCCGCAAAAAGGTACGCCAAGCCTGTTAAAGCTGCACGAAGAGAAACATACGGCAAGAGAACGATGGAAGCGAAGAGATCAAGAGGGTACGGAACGAACGTCACGAGAATTGCGGCCCAACCGAAGAGGGGCGTAAAGACGGCGAGAATAAATGATTTACGAGCGGCGAGAAGCAGGGCCTTGAGGAAATCACGGCGGAGTGCACGGTCGGAAAAAACACGGTGAAGAAGAACAAAGAGAGTGACAACAAGGCCGACAAAGACAGCTGCTATGAAAAGCCAGAGAACAAAAGGCGCAGAGTAGCCAAAAATGGTGACACTGTGCGGGTAAACCGCATCAAGGGCAGTAAAAAGCTTAACATCCCCACCAGCCCAAACACCAATCTTATAGAGCGCATAGGCAACAAGGAATGTTGCACCAACGTGAAATAATGCCGAAACGCCGTAAAGATAGAGATCCATTGGGAGAAAAACTGCAATGGTGCCAAGGGTTAACCAGTCAGGTATGACGCGGGAACGAAGGTCTGTGTACGCCGCTACGAGGAGAATGGGAAAAGCAAACAATGGGAAAAGGGTGGGCACAAAAAGAAATGGCCCGAAAGGTATAGAAAGCTTAGATATTCGCAATGTTATTCGCATACCTGTTGGTTGCCGTATTCAGCGCCGTGGTCGTCTGCTTCAGCTGCTCATTTATATCCGTTGCACTGCTCTTCACGCTAGTGGTCAACAGATAGACCACGAGGACGCCGAGCACGACTACGCCGCCCACGAGCAAAAGGTACTCAAATGTGGTCTGACCGCGATTATCCATAATACCACCTCCAATGACGTGAGTATAACGAAAAGGGAGTATATAAAGATTAGCCTCCGAGCAAGCCTCTGACGAATCCCGCGGAACCCACGAGCACAACATATGCAACTATTAGGAAAACTGGAAGGTAGCGAGTTGCAGAGGTCGTAGAGTCTCCACGAATTGCAGCAAGCATATATGCAGAAAGCCCTGCCTGGAAGAGCACGTAGAACGTCAAAAGATTCTGAAGAAGGCGAATACCATCGACCATATCCTTGAAATCAGCCGGCTTAATCATACCATTAGCTACAAACTCCTTTCCAAGGGTAATGAAGAACGACGTGATCCCCATTGCTGCTCCAACAATAAACGGAGCAAGAAGGACAGAAGCGGTGACAATAAACATCGCCTGCATAGTCGTTTTCGTGTGACGCTCCACCAGAAGCCGGTTAGATTCCGCGGCATCGTCGGCTACATCCGCGAGAACCTTGGCAAGGCCGCCACCTGCTCGAACCGCATCGGAAATTATTGTGGTGGTGCGTTCAAGAAGGGGAGACGGAACACGGCGAGAAAGCTTGTAAAGAGCAGTATCCACAGTGGCGCCGCTCTGCAAATCATCCAGAACATACCTAAATTGCTTGGAAAGCGCCCCATAATCTGAAGAAACCACTTCGCGCACAGCCATCTCAAAGGTACCGCCAGATTGAAGCGTTGTGGCCATCTGTTTAAGCGCATCCGGCAAATTCTCCTCGACACTCCGAAGAATCGCCTCGCCTTTGCTGTACGGATAAACTACAATGAGATCAGCAATGAGCAAACCTATGAGTAGAGGCCAGATGCTAAAAAGAGCAGCAGACAAAATGATAGATGCTATCACGACTGCCGCAGCAGATCCAAATAGAAGAAGCGGCTCAGTGTAAATACCCGCCAGCCGAAGCACCTTGCGATAGCCCTCAAACATCGCCATAACTTCACCTCATTGGATCCGACATCCTCACGAACATGTAGAACAGCAACAGGAATCCTGGAAACGCTATCAAGAACGCCACCATAAGGAGGGCGGGCGGGAAACGAAACGCGGCAAGGAGTTTACCGGACGTTGGTGCATATCCGATCGTGGACAGCATGGCTAGCATCACAGGAAACACGACACCTACGAACATGAAAAGTACGCCAAAGAAATTCAGCTTCTCACTGTAAGCAGCCACTTTCTGCCTCTGCTCAA
Organism: uncultured archaeon; assembly: GCA_964451455.1. Taxonomy (GTDB): domain Archaea; phylum Iainarchaeota; class Iainarchaeia; order JAADDC01; family JAADDC01; genus SZUA-1452. Next base: position 22,733 of record CAYVHT010000002.1, on the reverse strand, counting down.
ATGAGACGTCCTTCGCGATGCTCATAATCGTATCTGACAAGTTCCCACCAATCCTGACAGCACGAAGAATGGAAGCAACCGCCCTGCGCATGCCCTTGCTCTTCGAACGGGCTGCAAGGTTTGAGAGAGCTACCTCCATAGGCTTCCCTTCATCGATCTCACGAAGGGTGCGCTTAAACTCCTCTGAAAGCTCTCCATAGTTAGCGACAGCCACTGCACGCATGGCCTGATATAGACCCATGCCTGCACGGATCTCCACAGCGAGATGGCGAAGAGCAAAGGGGAGATACCGCTCAGCTGCGCGGGAACGGTTAGAGGCTATGGATTGTGGATACACGCGGGCAAAGCCGTATGTAAACAGAAACACCAAAAAGGATAGCAGGATTGGGCCGATAGCCACAAGTACGGGGTTTCCGCGGACCAAAAAGATGGGAATAGAGATGAAGAATGCTATCAACGCCAACACGGATGCGATGACAAGGGTGAGTATCAGGTACTGCGAGCCCGTAAAGGGAAGACCCGCAGCATAGAGGTCCCAATCCAGCTTTTTTAGGAAATCTGAACTGGATATGCGATTCGCAAGAGAGTCAAAGAAAGATTGGAACTTCAAGTAGATCTTTCCCGCAAAACGTATGAAACCGCTGTCAGACTCGGCAAGATCTGCAGGGCTGCCCGAGACCGTAACCTCTGGAGCCAACACCTTGTTAATATCGATCTCCGGCTCGGCGTTTTCGCGCCGAATATAGGCCCCTTCCTGCCTGTACTTCTCCTCTATCCTCTGTACAATCTCATCAACGCTATCTATTGTCTTCTTTTCCTGTTTCCTATCCGACACTGGCTGTTTGGGAGCGTTCTTTTTAGAATCGCCAAGAATAGTCTTCTTAAGATCGTTCAAGTCTACATCTTCTTCCATCGTTTCTCAGCCCCCTCGTAATACTCCTGAATTGCAGACTTGACGGCTTTAATGCCCTTGACGCCGCTGTTCCTCAACCTCTCCAGGTAGTCCTTTCTCCTTTTCCACTCGTCCCGCAACTCATCAATGCTCAAGCCAGTAAAGTCTGAAAGAGTCTTCAAGTAACGTATGTCCTCGTCCACCAACACCTGCTCGTCCTTGGCAGCATCCCATGAGAATATCGTGAACGTTCTGGGATCCCCATCCACCTCGCGAACCTCTGCAAACTCTACAACGCGACGGATAGTACCCTTTCTACGATCATGGATGCGGTTCTGAACGAGTATGAAATCTAGCGCGCTTGCCATAACCTTCGGAACGTTCATGGGTGGTGACATGATGCGCACCATGGTCTCCTCAGCACTGTTGGCGTGAATTGTGCCCATACAACCATCGTGGCCAGTGTTCATAGCTGTAAACAGAGTAGACGCCTCCTTGTGACGTACCTCCCCCACTATGATGCGGTCCGGGCGCATGCGCAGGGCGTTCTTCACGAGAACGTCCATGGAGATCTCTCCAGTTCCTTCTATGCTTGGCGGGCGAGCCTCTAAACGCACCCAGTGCTCCAAAGGCAAATTAAGCTCTGCAGTGTCCTCTATTGTAATAATACGTTCGTGAGCGGGAATGTACGTAGCAAGAACGTTTAGCGTTGTGGTCTTTCCAGAACCGGTACCACCAGAGACAAGAATGTTGGCTGGTTTAGCACCCATACCATCAACAGCCAACCAGAGAAATGCAGCGAGCTCTGGGGACATTGTCCCGAACCCGATAAGATCAAGAACGGTGTACGGATCCTTGCGGAACTTTCTAATAGTGATCGTAGAACCATCCACAGAAGCAGGTGGAATAGTAGCGTTCACACGAGAGCCGTCGGGCAGGCGAGCATCAAGGAGCGGATTCATCGCATCGATATGCCTGTTAACATCTCTGGCAATCTTCTCGATGATTGCTTGAATCTCTTTGTCCTCGTAAAACTCCACATTGGTTTTCATCATCCCATACTTGCGGTGGAAGACGTAAACAGGGCGTTTGGGGCCGATAACCATGATCTCTTCCAGCAGCTCATCGTTCACGAGGGGATCTAACACGCCGTAGCCAACCATTTCCCTTACAACGACCTCTGCGTAGAACTCTCTTTTCGTCCGAGGGATACCCAGCTCAGGAACTGAATCGATGATCTCAAGGACTTTCTGGCGATATACATTCTTCTTCGCCTCAGGATCACGGATCTGAGACGTCGTGAGAGATACTATACGGGTTGTAGCCTCCTTCAAAAGGTTTATAATCTTGCGCTCACCCGACGTCGGTCGCGGAACGGGAACGACATACCAGAATAGCGGATCGCCCTTCACACGATAGATTTTGACATCTCCGTAGGAATCCACGAGCACTTTCTCCTTCCCTTCAATGCCGGACGGCTCAGAGGATGAAATTGACGCATCATTCTGCTTCTTAACAGCCGCTTCAGAGTCCAAAGTGGACTCTCCATTCTTGTTCTTGCCCTTGGCTTCCTCAAGCAAATCCTTGAGATACCCCACGTTTCCATAACGAGAAACCCGTATTTAATACTAACGACGTCTTTACATCGTGGTAAAGATCATTGATCCAAAGCTCTGCGTTCGCTGCAAGGGCCGCCTCTGGTGTGGACTGCCAAAATGCCCAATACTTGAGCAGAAAAAAATTATGGAGGCGACAATACCCAAAAGCACGGAGATTAACGCACCCACGCCCCCCGCCATCTTCATTAGTTGGAGAAACTACCCGAAGGTCGAAGTTGCACCCATGGAAACGTCCCAGTTCGTTAGCATAGCAGACGATCCGCGGTACTGGACGGAGATGAGCATAGACGAAATTGTGGGCATACGATCCTCACTCATACGTCCCACAATACGCGCCGATGTATACACGGCAGCAAACCCCACGAACGACGTACTAACGTTGCAAGAACTGGCCATGAGCAAGAAGCCAGTAACAGTGGAGGCAATCCTGGAAAAAGAACCAAAACCGCGGGTGGAATTTGGTCAGTTCGTGGCACCTATGGGCCCAAAAGCCCCTGCAAAAAAGATCATCCCGCAGGAAAACCCAAAAACCGACAAAAAAGTGGAGAAATTTTATTACGACGAGGTAAAGGCAGAGGACGCAGTGATACAGCTATTTGAGAGGGGCTACGATGTTTATGTGCTCTCTCGCATACTCTCCGCTGGCGTCCTGGGAATACCGCGCAACAGGAAGCTGGTACCGACGAGATGGGCAATAACAGCAACGGACGACATCATATACAGAAAAGAAATTGACAAGATAAAGAGGTTCAAGCCAGTGGATAGCTATTATCTCTACGAGAGCCACCTATTTGACAATCATTTCTACATAATCTTCATGCCCGACGTCTGGGGCTTTGAACTGATCGAAGCATGGGCACCCGGCTCCGTCTGGTACTCGGGAACGCAGCCTTACTTGGTAAACGACTGGGAAGGCCACAACGGGAGAAAGGGCTATGCAGAGAATGTGGGTGGATCATACTACGCCGCACGGATCGCCGTGATTGAGCATCTGCTAAAAATGCAAAAGCAGGCACGCGTGGTGATTTTCCGCGAGGTACACGAGGGATACTACATCCCCTTGGGCGTATGGCAAGTGAGGGAAAATGTGAGGGAAGCGTTAGAGAATGGATATGAACGGTTCGGATCACTAAATGAAGTCCTTGACCACATACGGCCGAAGATGAGGATTCCTGTGGAGAGATGGGTATCAAGAAGCGTTTTGATAAGAGAAAGTGTGAATCAAAGAAAAATCACGGAGTGGTGGTGAGATTACCTTCCATCGCCCGGTGAATCTGCGCATTTATATCACTGCACTGCGCCGCGGCCCAGCGATTTGCATGCCCATTAGCATCCGAAAGAACGACGCAGCGAGTGTACGCAGTATTGTTGTCCACATTTACCTGAACATTACAGATCGCGGAAGCAGAACCACACGGACCCTTTCCATACACGGCCACTGCAAAACCAGGGTAGCAGACTACATAGTGAACGTCCGAAAAGTACTGTGGTAAAACGCTCGAGAGGTATGCGGGGGCATTAGACACTTCTGTAAAGTTGGCATCATAGTAGTTATAGTCCAAGGGGGCACAGCTAAAGGCAGGGGACTTCGCAGGATGCGAAGATATCGCCGCAACCGCCAGAATCGCAAGAATCACTACTACAGCCCCAGCAACGACCATATATTTGCTGCGTATTGTCGCCATCATGCAACACCTCAACACCACTCGGTGCACGGATCGGAGTCACAGGTAGTCTTGCAGTGCTTATATCCACATATAACCCAATTCAGCTTCCAGTGGCACCCTGGAAGCCCAGGAAGATGCTGGCATACCCATTTCGGGCACAAAATGGCCTTAGAATTTCCTTCAGTACACTCGTCAGAACATGTCTGCGTCACGGTGTAAGAACACCCGGTTGAAGACGTAGTATCACAAGAGTAGTCGTGATACTCATTTCCATACCAGCCATCGTAGTCATCACAGTTATTCACATCCTGCCACCCGCCATAATCAAGACAGGGATCCGAATCATAGTTGCCACACTTGCTGACCTGGAAAACGCTACCGTTGCAGCGATTCTGGTCCGAAGTGCATTCATCGGTGCACGTGACCGAGTACTTGCAGCTATGCGTTGCAGAGTCACAGTAATAGTCCCGGTACTCCGATCCGTATTTACCGTCATAGTCGTCGCAGTTATTAACGTCGGACCAAGAAGACCACTCAGTACACGAATCGGAGTCAAAGTTGCCGCAAGAACGTCTCTGGAGTACGTTACCGTCACAGCGGAACTGAACAGAACCAGACGTACATTCATCGGTGCACGGAGTATAAGAAAAGGACTTGATTGCGTAATTCGTGTTCCCCGCCCTGTCCTCCGCAACACAATTCAACTCGTGACTGCCCGCGGAAACAGTAACGGTCTGCGCACAGGGGGAAGACGAACAGTGCTTTTCGGGACTATTATCAAGTATAACAGTAACAGAAGATATTCCACTAGCGTCAGACGCAGTGCAGGATAGAGTATATTGGCCAGACCCAAGATCCGTTACGTTGGCACTAACAGTAGGCGGAGTTGTGTCAGGAGGAGTTGTAGAAACGGTGACGCTAATCGGAGTCGCGGAAACTGTATGCCCGCTAGTATCCGTCACCTTGCAGGAGATACTGTGAGTGCCAGATGATAAATTTGTGGCATATGTACAGGGAGACGACGAGCAGGAATGAATCGCGTTAGAGCCGTCATAGAGAGTAATGGAAGATATACCGTGATCATCACTTGCGCTACAAGAGATGTTGAACGTCGTGCTAATGTCGCCAGATGTTGGATTCACGGTAAACGACGTGATGCTGGGGGGCATATCCGAGACGGGTGGCGTAATAACAGTACTTCCTCCGCCAGCAGCAGAATTCAGCTCGTGAAATGCGTTAGACGTGGCAGAAACTGCATAATACCCACCAACTACTGCCACGAGAATGACGCCACCTGTGAGCAAAAGATACTCTACATTCGTCTGACCCCGTCGCTGCATGCAGATATAAACACTCCGTCATTTATATGCTTTAGCAGAGTAGCGGGCCCGTGGCGTAGCCTGCACCGAATGCTTCGGTGGAGCGCGAGCGGGTCCGACACTCTCATCCGCTCGGTCGGACGCACAGCCGGCGGGGTGTGGGGCTGAACGCAGTGAATGTCCTACTCACCGTCACGTCAACTGGGACGGCGGTTGGGCCCGTGGCGTAGCCTGGACAGCGCGTCGGGTTTCGGACCCGAAGGTCGGGGGTTCGAATCCCCCCGGGCCCGCCTCTAATTACTGTGAGTGACAAGCAATAGCCAGATACACAAGAACGAAGCGAGAAACAAAGAAGACAGCAGATAATATGAGATAGTAGCCCCGCCCGGATTCGAACCGGGGTCGCGGGATCCAGAGTCCCGCATGCTTGGCCACTACACCACGGGGCTACAATACGGCGCATCACGCGCAGCAGTATGAATTCTGCGAGAAAAGGTTAAATTACTTCGCCAGCCAAAGCACGTATGCCACGATGAGAATAGGTGCAACGAACCAAGAAACGGTATGCCAGAAGTCAAAGGCGGATATAGAGTGCGTGAAACGGATGAGGGCGTACACGCGAGCCACGTCCAAGAGGTATAACGCAATGGAGCCAAAGAGAACAACACGAAGAGCGCGAGAACGAGGAACGCGGAAAACGTATAGCAGAGCGAGGAAGAGGGCAATGGAGACGATGCCTGTGCATTCGGGAATAATCTCGTATGCGTAGTCACCGCAGACGAGCGTTTCACCATTACCAGAGCAGCCGAGGAGGAAAGATAGAAAAGAAGTAGTGGGACGAATGAGGAGAGAGCCAAGTGTGTACCTGAGGGCGATGTAAAGAACGAAGAATAGAGCAATGAGGCGCAGGTACTCACCACGGCTCATTCTTCACACCGATGATGTAGCCAATGATGTTGGCCGTGCGGTGGATGATAGGTGTGATCAGGAGGAAAAGCGCGGAGTATTCTGCAGGCAACGGGCCGCCAAGGGCGAAGGCACCGAATATAAAGTCTAACTGGTCTATAACTGGAGCTTCAGCGCCGCGGTCCAGCCCTATACGCCTCTTAGCAAAGGATCCGACGATATCTCCCAGAAGCGCACCGAACGCCACGAGAAACGCATTGTACGGGATGTGGAAATACCAGAAAAGCGGCCACCCCGCCAAGGTTCCAAAGGTTATACCTATTATGAGACCCTCCCAGGTCTTGCCGTTGCCCAGAAGCCTTCTCCCATCCCTACAAACATATCCCGCGTCTATGGGGTGTCGCTTGGGAAAAAATTTGGAGAGGGTTGCCGTGGAGTTGGCCACGTAGGCCGGGACGATCCACAGCAAGAGCTCCCAGTTCATGCAGCCGCCTCTGCAGCGGTGATCTTCTCAGTTTCCTTCTTTTCGGGCCGCTGGAGCACGCGCACCTTGGCCACTTCCACCCTGCGGATGGGCGCAATCTTGGACGCCTCGTCCGCTATCTTCCTGGTGAAGTCGCCTATCACGAACTCCTTCATAAGCTCGTCGGCACTGAACTTCTGGGCGCGCTCCGTGATCATCTGCTGCATGATCTTGCGGATAGCCGTCGCCTGGCTCCTAGAAACATGCACGGCCGTCCAGGTGATCGCCTTAACGTGTAGCACGTGGTCGTCGCGCGTCTTGACGTCAAAGACCACCTCAATCTTTGATGAGTGCCTACGGGTTAGGCGCTTGATGAAGGCATTGTCCAACTCGTAGCCCTCGAAGATCGTGCGCGCCTCAGAACCAACCACCTGAACGATCCTGAACTTGAGGATGTACTGCGCGTGCCCCACGCTTCCCGTGAGGAAAGATGCGGGCACCTGCATAACGCGGCCGTAGAGCAACTTCTCGTCGGAAGCAGCGGTGCTCCCAACCTCCTTCTCGTCCCAGATTCTGGGAGAGATGACGGAATACCACTTCTTGAGCTTCCACGGGTCTACTGCCCTTACGCGCTTTGCCATTCAACCACCTTCTTATCTGCTTTCTGTAACACGTCCAACGCGTCTCCTTCATACGTCTGCGTCTCTCCGCGGTAGCAAAGGGTGATTATCATTACCTCACCAGCACCGCAGCCTTATCTGGCGAGTACTTCCAGTTGGGCGGAAGCTCGCCGATGCTCTTATAGTATTTGGCGAGACGACGAATCTTGGACTCCACGAGGATGAGAGCAACCTTGTTGTGCATATCCTTGCGGTGCGTCTCGAGGTGCTTGCGAATCCTAACGGCACGGCGGATGAGATTCATAAGATCCTCCGGAATCTCGGAGGCAAGACCGTGCTCCTTCAAAATCTGGCGAATCTTCTTGCCAGTGATTGCCTTGACAGAAGGAATCCCATACTGATCGCGCAAGACCAGGCCGATCTGCGCCTGGGAATAACCCTTCTTAGCCAGCTCCACCACCAAGGTCTCAACGTCCTCGGGTTTCGCGTTCACCCAGGACGGCGGAACCTTGGATGTGGGCGGAGTGGACCCTGACTTTCCCTTCTTACGTGCGTGCATTCTTGCCATCGCTATCCCCTCTATACAGTAGAAGGTCGTATTCAGGAGAGGGATACACTATAAAATCTTAACCTCAGAGGTAACGTGCTCGTCTCTTCACCTGCTCTACACGCTTCCAGACGATATCAGATTCAGAGTAAACTGAATAGCCCTCGCGGAAGGCTGCCCACCCTTCCTCAGCGATGTCAGAATGTGTGGCAATGAAGGACTTCTCAAAGCACACGAGATCCACAGCCTTGTCCTCCACCGAGTCAGAAACCGCTCCAAGACCAAAGTCTAGGAAGTATATGCCCTTCGGAGAGAGGATGATGTTGGAAGTCGTAAGATCTCCGTGAACGATGTTGTTCTTATGGAGACGGGCCACAAACTCTCCAACATCTCGCATGAGATTAATGTCTCTGGTGCGCAGAAGATACTCTTTGGCCCTCTCACCCTCCACGAACTCGAGAACGATCTCCATACGCTTGTCGTCCACGGAAAGAACTTCTGGAGTGAGGACACCGACACGGCGGGCCCTTTCAAGCAGTCTCGCCTCCCTCCGCGTCCGCGTCTTCCGTATCCGCTCGTCAAGCTCGGGCACGCGGTAGCGCTTCGGGATTCTGCGCTTGAGCACCGCGGGGCGACCATTATACATAATCCTGTAGAGTTCCGCCTCCGCACCCTTCTTTATGAGCTCCACAAAGCAAGGGGAGAAGAACCGTTTAAAGAGAATGAAGAAAATGGATACGTGCGCAAGTGGGAGAAGAAAAAGATACAGAAAATTGCTATAGAACGGATGGTTAGGCTCTTCCAGCTAGCAGAGAAGAACGCAAGGGAGCACCCAGAGCGAGCGAGAAGATACGTGTGGCTGGCAAGGAAAATAGGGCAGAGATACAACGTTCCGATCCCGGAAGAGTGGAAATACCGATTCTGCAAGAAGTGTAACAGCTTCTGGATCCCGGGAGAAAATGTAATTATCCGTCTCAAGCCGGAACCGCAGCCTCACGTGGAATACATATGCCTTGCATGTGGAGCGAGGCGGAGGAAGCCATACTTACGGGAGAAGAAAAATCAAACCATAGCACAGTAAAAATTTTGCAATCTTATCGGCGGGATTATAACGAGTGAGTGGCAAGATTATACCGTGGATGATGGAGACCAGGACATCGTGGAGAACTTCGATGCAACACCAAATACGGACGAATCAGAGATCAGCTCGGAAATCGTGGACAAGTTCGAGCAGTTCTTCCGCGTCGTATATGAGAAAGAACTCACAGAATACATAGCAACACACCCAGACGCCGTGAGTATCGTTGTGGACTTCGCCAAGCTCGAGAGCTTTGACTACGAGCTGGCAGACGCGCTTCTAGATAACCCCGACCAATATCTGGACGCAATGGAGTACGCGTTAGGACGTATAGAAATACCAGGGATTGAAAACATGAAGCTGCGCGTGCGCCTTACAAACATTCCAGACGAAAGGAAACTCCTCGTCAGAAATATAACCTCAGACTACATAGGCAAGATCATCGCAGCGGAAGGTGTGGTTCGCCAGACCACAATGGTTCTCCCAAAGCTAAAAGTAGCCAAATGGATGTGCAGAAAGTGTGGGAGGACCTATGACGTCCTGCAAGAAGGCCCGAAGCTGAAGAAACCGCCTGTCTGCGTTTGCGGCAGCAGAGATTTCGAGCTCCTGCCAGAACAGTCCATATGGGTGGATTTCCAAAGAATACAGATTCAAGAGCCCATAGAATACCTCCGCGGCGGAGAGCAGGCACGCTTCATAGACATATACTTGGAAGGAGATCTGACAAACAAGGTAAAGCCAGGGGACAGGGTAAACGTGGTGGGAGTGCTTCGCTTGCTCCAGCCAGATACAAGAAGAACGGTCTATGGGAAGTACATAGACGCGCTGTGGGTCGAACCCACGCAGAAGGAGTTTGAAGAGCTAGAACCGACACCTGAAGAAATAGAGGAGATCAAAAAATTGGCGCAGGATCCCGAGATTTACGACAAGCTCCGTAGATCCATAGCTCCGACAATTTACGGCCACGACGACATCAAAGAGGCAGTAGCGCTCCAACTCTTTGGCGGTGTAAAAAAAGACCTGCCAGACGGAACGCACATACGCGGGAACATACACATACTCCTCATGGGCGACCCGGGTACTGGTAAGTCGCAGATCCTAAGGCATGCCGCGAAAATAGCGCCCAAGAGTATATACGTGGCTGGAAAAACTGCGTCCGGTGCAGGGCTTACGGCCACGGCCGAGAAAGACGAGATGGGTGAAGGTGGATGGGTAATAAAGGCAGGAGCATTGGTACTTGCGTCTGGAGGCATTGCGGCAGTGGACGAGTTCGAGAAGATAGATCAGAAGGACAGGGCGGCGCTACATGAAGCTATGGAGCAGCAGACCATCAGCGTGGCCAAAGCAGGCATAGTAACTACATTCAAGGCAGATACGGCCATCCTCTCCGCTGCAAACCCAAAGAGGGGTAGATTCGACCCGTATCAGAACCCTATAGAGCAGATAAACATAGAGCCGACGATCCTGTCCCGTTTTGACCTCATGTTCATCGTAAAAGAACAGTTGGACGAAGACAGGGACAGAAAAATCGCTGAGCACATACTGAAAACGCACCTCGCAGGAGAGAAAAGAATTGCATACGAGATGGGCACGGACAAAGAGTTGACAGCTGAAGAGGTGGAAGAGGCCGAAAAGCACGTAAAGCCAGCCATAGATATAGAGCTATTGCGGAAATACATCGCATACGCGCGCACCCACGTCTTCCCCGAGCTGACGAAAGAAGCAATGGACAAGATCATAGATTTCTACGTTAACCTGCGCAAGCTCGGAAAGAAACAAAATACAGTACCCACGACCGCGAGACAGCTAGAGGCGCTTATCCGACTGGCGGAGGCATCTGCAAGGGTTCGGCTGTCCAACAAAGTAACTGGAGAAGACGCTGACAGAGCAATACGCCTGGCGCAAGCATCTATGGAAGAAGTTCTCAAGGATCCAGAGACGGGGGCCATTGATTTCGACGTCCTGACCACTGGAGAGACAAAGAGCAAGAGGGAGAAAGCCAAGATCGTGCTAAATATAATCAGAGCAAAGTGCTTGGACACGGATATGGTGCCTATTGACGACGTGATTGAAGAAGCCGCGAGCAGCTACAATATGGATATGGACGAGGTGAAGGACATCATAGAGCGACTGAAGAGGGATGGAGACATATTTGAACCTCGTCACGGGTTCCTAGCTCCCGCGTAAAACTATACGCGCGTCCACTGCGTAGATCCCGTCCCGCGTGGCGAAAATCGGGTTCAGATCCACCTCCAGGTACTCGGGGTGCTGAGCAAGGAACTCCGAGAATCTGGAGACGATACTGGCGAGGGCATCAAGATTCACGCGGACACCACGGGCGCCCTCTAATATCTCCTTACCGCGGAGGTCCAAAAACATAGTTCTCGCTTCTTCTGGGCTGAAGGGAGCAACACGGGCGGAAACGTCCTTGTATACCTCAACAAAGATACCACCCAGCCCAAAAAGCACTACTGGGCCAAACTGTGGATCCTGCTTCCCACCAAGAAAGAGTTCTACACCAGAAACCTGCTTCTGAACAAGGATGGGCGCATTGAAAGTGCGTTGGAGCGAGTAGAAGTGATGAAGAAGCGCGTCGTCATCAGATACGTTCAACACCACCGCACCGGCATCTGTCTTGTGCACGATCTGGTCGGAAACAGCCTTCAAGACAACGGGATAACCATAGTCGCGCGCAAAGGATAGCGCTTCCTCCACGTCCCTTGTAAGAATGGATGGAACGAAAGGAACAACGTCCCTGAGAGCGCTTTGGGCAGACCACGCATCCAGAACCCTTTTAGCCAAAGAAGACACCCCCTAGTGTAGCTATTAGCCCGCCAAAGAACACGAACATTTGGGTATTCTTTGGCATGGGCATGAGCAGCGCGACAGCCATAGCAGCAAGCCCCGCAAGGAGAAGGACATACTTTACAACTGCCAAACCCTTGCCATGGTGGTGGGGGCGATAGGAAGATTCCAAGTCCCCAAGACGGGTTTCAAGATCATATACCTTTCTTTCCAGCACAGAAAGTCGATCTTCAAGACGAGACACCGTAGAAATGTACCTGTTAAGCTCCTCGCGAACGCTATCAAAGAGCAGCTTCTTAGTTAACTTCATCTGAGAATCAACAATACGGTTCACATCAGCAGCGAGATCCTTTTTCATGGCCTCTGCACGCTCGTCAAAGGCGTCGGCAGCAATCTCTCGTATCTCATTGCGCAAAACGCGGAGCATATCCCTCTCAGCGAGGAGTATAAGCTTGCGTGCCTCGTCCTCAGATATGCCCATAGTCTTCAGCGTGTCGACTATCTCGTCAGAGGAAGCCCCCTGACGGACCATCGCTTTGATCGTTTCAAGAACATCAGCCATGTTGAGAATACGTGATGAGAATTTAAAAGGGGTTGTTATTAGAATTTCCGCCCGCGGCAGCCAGGAGACGGTCCGTAGCAATCCCAGATACCCTCAGGCGGGCCAGCCTATCTCCCGGCTTGCCTAAATACCTGTGTTACCTTAACATCACCCCCTCCGTCCGCAAAGGGAATAAGGCAAGGGAGTATATAAACAATATGTGTCACTCCGAGTAGTGAAAACAATTATACATAAGAAAAAACGGCCGTTATGATAGAAGTCAGATGGCTGCGTATAGTGCGTATGCTGCAAGAAACGCCAAAACCGTGGCGAAGTAAGCACCCTTGTCCCAAGCAAAGACCTTAGAACCATCCAAGGGATAAACCGGAAGCATGTTAAACAGGCCAAGGAAAGTGTTGACATAACCAACCGCGTAAATCCATAGAGCGAACTGCGGGAGAACTTGGAAGAAGAGAAGAGCAAAACAAAGTACCGCTATGATGAGATTGACCAGGGGACCCGCAAGAGAAATAATCCCATTGTCACGGCGATTGGGAGAGCCAAGGATATATACCGCACCAGGCGCGGCGAATACAAAGGGAGATGTGGCCGCAAGAAGAATTGCGAGTACCAGACCCCACGTCCATGCGCGATATTCGGCGTAGTAGCCGAGACGAATTGCGGAGTACTTGTGCCCAAGCTCGTGGAAGATAAAAGCTGTGGCAACCACGACCAGGTAAAGCGGGAGGCGCAATAGAAACGCTTGGAAGTGCAGATCCCAGGCGAAAGCAACAGACAAGGTTATCCAAGATATGAAAAGATCCTGTAGCTCCCGCTTGCTGAGCATCACCTTTTTATCTCACGGAGAAGAATATTTAACTGAAATGGACAACCGTGCTCAGGTCTCGGCGGAGCTCCTCATTGTCATCGCGGCTATGGCTGCTCTGGCGCTGTTTCTCATAGACAAACTGAACTCATCTGCGAAAAAGCTGGGAGACAAGTACGACAACACCACAGATAACTTGATGAAAGAGTTAGACAAACTCGGCGATACGAAGTGAAGGCGCAAGTAGCTCTTGAAACGCTCATCACAATGACCGCAATAGCGGCAGCAGTGTTCGGCATAATGGGAACGTATTATAAGGTGTGGAACGCAGTTTCAACGAACTTAGAAATAAAGCGGCTGAATTACGCGGTAGCGCTGGCAAAAGACGCGGCACAAAACTGCTCAGGATCTGGATACACCGTGCATCTTCCGTTCAGCATCCACTACCGCTGTGAGGGCAGCACAGTCATATTCTCGCTTGGAGAAAAAGAAGAAAAAATAAACAAGATCCGCTGCGGCCGAGGAGCAAGAGAGGGGGAAACGAAGGACTTCAGCGTGCTGAACTGCGAATTCGTGCCAATCACTTGACGTTCACTCGGAAACCGCCACCTTCCTGCTTCTGTGGGATCTTCTTGGGAAGCACGAGCTCAAGCACACCGTTGCGATACGTGGCCTCAGCCTGATCTGGGATCACGGGCGCCGGAAGCGCTATCGTTCTGTAATACGAGGAGTAACTACGTTCTCGGAGGTAATACCCTTTGTCCTTACGTTCATTTTCGTGCTTGCGCTCCGCGCGAATTACCACGGAATCCTCGAAGACTCTAACGTCAAGATCCTCCTTGTCAACACCCGGGATTTCTGCGACCACACGTATCTTATCTCCTTCATCCACAACGTCTACAGGTGGAGCTCTAAACGTCATATCGCCGGGCGAGACAGCGGGAACACGCATCATGTCCTCGAACATACGGTCAATGTACTCGTGCAGGCGGCGGATCTCCTCAAAGGGGTCGTATATCATACCACCACCCCCGTGCGAACACGATCAAGACAAGAACAAAGAACGGATGGAAAGAAGGTGGGCCCGATGGCCTAGATGGTAATCCACCTCCAGACCATCATGGCCATCACCCCCTTTCCATCCAATATTATTTTAGTAGAGACAAATTTAAAAATCTTATGACGAAAAATTATTGTCGATGACAACAAGAACTCTAACAATCATACACCGGGAAAGACCCTACAGCGACGAGCTGGAAGAGAACTTGCAGTGGTTACTATCATCGCTGGGAGTGGCTGATGCCATGCTAGAGCGCTATACAAAGATACTGGAGCATATGGCAGAAAGAAGCATGAATGCGACGGAACTATCAGAGATCCTAGGGGATCCGAGAACTTCCACCAGTTATCACATCAGCAAGCTTGTGGACATGGGGCTCCTCGTAAAAGAGGGGCGCAGTTATCGGCTCAGGGCAGCAACGTTTCTTCGAAGCATAGAAGAAATGGAGAGGGATGTCATCCGCATGTTTGAAGATCTGAAAAAGGTGGCCCGTACGATCGACGAAAAAATGGGGCTACCAAGGAGGTGAAAAATATGGTTACGCTCAAGGTAAAACGCGCTTATGATAGAGACGTTGGGAGAAAGGTGGCGCGCATTCCTGCAGTCATATTTGACGAGTTAGGGCTAAAACAGGGAGACGTCATACTCATCAAGGGAGAGAAAGAAACGGTGGCGAAGGCGCTTAGACTCGCACCAGACGATGAGTATGCGAACCCCAACATTATCCGCATGGATGGAACGCTCAGGCAGAATGCTGGCGTGGGCATAGACGAAATGGTTAATGTGGAGAAGGTAGAAGCTAAACCGGCAACGGAAGTGCTCCTAGCGCCGCCAGAGGGTGAGTATCCCAAGGAGATACTGGACTATAGCACGGAGATAAAGGACTTTCTGCTTAATACACCAGTAATACAAGGAGATGCAGTCCAGACGTACATTCCCTACGGATATCAATACCTCGCCGTGCCCTTCGTGGTCGCCAAGACGAAGCCCGCAGGCCCAGTAATCATAACAGAGAAGACAAAGGTGCGCATATCAGACAAACCGGTACAGGCCCACGTGAGCGACGTGACCTATGAAGACATAGGCGGCCTAAAGAAAGAAATTGAACTCATTCGCGAGATGGTAGAGCTACCCCTCCGCCACCCGGAGGTGTTCAAGCGACTGGGCATTGAACCGCCCAAGGGTGTGCTCCTCTACGGTCCCCCTGGCACAGGAAAGACACTCCTGGCAAAGGCCGTGGCCAACGAGGCGAACGCGCACTTCCTGACAATAAACGGGCCGGAGATCGTGAGCAAGTACTACGGCCAGTCCGAAGAGAACCTGAGGAAGGTATTTGAGGAGGCACAGAAGAACGCACCAGCGATTATCTTCATAGATGAGATAGATGCCATAGCGCCGAAGCGCGAGGAAACGAAGGGAGATGTGGAGAGAAGAATCGTGGCGCAACTCCTAACCCTAATGGACGGTCTGAAGAGCAGGGGGGACGTAATAGTCATAGGCGCGACGAACAGGCCAGATGATATAGATCCAGCGCTCCGCAGGCCCGGGAGATTTGACAGAGAGATAGAAATAGGCGTACCCGACCGCGAGGGCAGAATAGAAATTCTAAAGATCCACAGCCGCAAGATGCCACTGGACGTTTACTACGACCTAGCAGCAGTGAAACGAGTGGCAGAGCGACTGGCAGAGAAAGACAAAGACTATGAAAAGATAACGAAAGCAAACACGCTAGAAGAGGCAAGAAAACTCGCCGAAGACCTGCCAGAAGAGAAAAAGAGAAAGCTTGAAGATGCGTTGCGCGATGAAATGTTTGCAGAGATCGCAGATCTCACCGTCGGCTACACGGGAGCGGACCTGGCTGCCCTCTGCAAGGAAGCAGGCATGATAGCCCTGCGTCGCGCAATACCAGATATAAAGAAAGCGGGTGAGTCCCCGCTGCCAAAGGAAGTCCTCGAGTCGTTGAGTGTGAAGTATCAGGACTTCCTTGACGCCCTCAAGCGTGTTGAGCCTTCCGCCATGCGAGAGGTAATGGTAGAAGTCCCAAAGGTCCGCTGGGATGACATCGGTGGCCTAGAGAGCGTGAAGAACGAGGTCCGAGAAGCGATAGAGTGGCCACTGAAGTATCCCGAGCTCTTCAAAGAGGCAGGGATTGAACCACCACGAGGAATACTGCTCTACGGTCCTCCTGGAACGGGCAAGACACTCATAGCAAAGGCGGTGGCCAACGAGGCAAATGCCAACTTCATTGCAATCAAGGGCCCAGAGATACTGAGCAAGTGGGTGGGTGAGAGTGAGAAGGCCGTGCGCCAGATATTCCGCAGGGCAAAGCTCGTGGCGCCCAGCATTGTGTTCTTTGATGAGATTGACGCCATAGCGCCGGTCCGAGGCAGTGACACAAACAGAGTCACGGAGAGAATCGTTGCACAGTTGCTGTCCGAGATGGACGGTGTGGCAGAGATGAAGGACGTAGTGGTCATAGCAACAACCAACAGGCCAGACCTGGTAGATCCGGCGCTGCTCCGTCCGGGCAGGCTAGAAAAGCTAATCTTCGTGCCACCTCCGAACGAGGAAGGACGATACGAAATATTCAAAGTCCACACGAGAGGCATGAAGCTGGCGGACGATGTGGACCTGCGCGAACTGGCCAAGAGAACAGAGGGGTACACTGGCGCAGACATAGCCGCAGTCTGCCGCGAAGCGGGAATGGCAGCGATACGCGAGGCGATCAAGGGGGGCAAGAAGCACATAGATGCTGTGCGCATGAAGCACTTCGAGGAAGCACTAAAGAAGGTGAAACCCTCCCTCACTCCTGAGCAGATTCAGGAGTATCAGGAGCTGGCGAAGAGGTGGGGGAGGGGGTAGCCCCCAAACTCATTTTTTGGCATCGTTCAAAACAATAAAGACGTCCCCATAGCTCTGAACAACGGGGCCATAATTGCACCCACACACTTCGCGAACAAACCGATCACAGACGATATAGTCAACGTTGTGCAGAGCATTATATTTGCAAGCAAAATGGGGCACAGATGCGGTATCTACAACATTGACAACATTCGCTCTCCCCCCCGAAAGAACATAGATTGGCGCAGTGGCAGTAATACCAAGGACTCGTGGATACACCCCACGTGCGAAAGCAGCAACATAGATATCGCTGGTCTGTGCATATGTTTTAGCCAAATGAACATAAACGGCGCGATATAATGAAGGAAGCTGTGGCGCAGCGTACAAAAGCGCACAATTTAGCAGTACCAGACTTACGAAAAGTACGAAAGATGTCCGACCATCCATGCGGCGCATGACGGGAAGCAGAAGAAGTGACGCCACCACATATTGCTTGAAGTATTCCCCACCCACGTATGAAAAGATATTGCCAATAAACGCAAACAACGCTATGAAACCTATTGGAACTAGTGTTAGAATATCTGCCGCAACTGCAAGAATGTTCGCCATAAATGCGCGGAAAATATGAACGAACACGTTAGTGTGGATGATAGATGCATCAAAGTGCGGATGCAACCACGCAGTCGAATATGCATACACAAATAGCGAATAGGGAATAAGCAGTGCAGCAAGAATGGTCTTTGACCAGCTCCTTCGAAGAAGCCAGAGAAATAAGTAAAACAACGGAATTAAGATGAGTTCTTCACGCGTATATGTGGCCAAAATACCAAGAAGAAAACCACCCACCTCATCCCCATCACGAAAACGCACCAGAGAGAAATAACCAAATACTGTAGCAAGGCCAGCCACAAGATACGGGGACCCGTAAATATACGGGACGAGAGGAATACTTAGTGGTAAGAGCGCGAGCCAGCGAACCCGGCCCCACGCATGCGCAATCACCAAAGATGCGAGAATTGCATTGAGCATGATCAAGACATACATATAAATAGGGCCCAAGCCAACCAGCAAATATAATAAATAATATACAAAAATACCAATAGGCATGAAATATGGAACTGCAAAACCATTTCGCCACAATAAGGGAAAAATCAACGGGTCAAAACAGTCATCACCAAATAATGGTGCTTTTGCCCCAAGAATTAAAATCACGGTAAACGCGGCAGCCCCGACAATCACCTGCTCCCAGCGCACGTTCAACGTCAAACAACATTTCCGACGCAACAATTTACGTGCATAAAATATGGCGATAGCAACAACCAGAGCTCCCACGAACACCAACAATAACAAGTACGCAAAAAAAGGGGACATCACACCCACCGCTTGGCATCATTCAAATATGCGCGAAACAAATCCTTGCCGAGAATCTTTTTTAGTAGCAAATAATCCTTGCGCATATTGGTTATGGCACCACTGCCGGATTTGCAAACTGATAAGGGGCAAGGGGCGCGTAAAGGTGACAGCGTCACACCGTCAAAGACCGAACCGATTTTTCCAGACTCCGGAGCAAACTCACGGAACATCGTACAGTAGTATACCATACCATCCACATCTATCAAAAACCGCCGTTTCCCTGCAGCACATGGGAGATACTCAACCGGCTCGGTGGTTCGCTCAATAGACTGTGAAAAAAGCGCGTTCTCGGCAACAGTGCGCCACAAGATGAATTGGCCATTCAAATATAAATCGGCAATGAGTTTCAATAACTCGTCAACAAGCTCTGAGTAAAATTTGGCGAAATCATCTGAATAGCTAAAGTACCCGATAGCAGTCCCCACCTCTGCCAGCCAAAAACCCTCCCGGAAGCGGCGCTCAAACCAAATCAAATAATCATCCAAGTGCTCCGCAGCTACTGGTGGTAGCACTGTGCGGATAAAAACAGGGACGTAATTCAACATTTGCTTAGCATGCCCATAACTAGCGCGATAAGTGCCAAAACCGCCGGGAAGCACACGATGATAATCATTAATGTGTTCCGGCCCATTTAAGGAGATCTCTACCCACGATCGCATCCCAGACACGTTAAGACTATTTAACGTCAAAAGTGTTGATAATTTTGCAGGCAAATATGCAGATGTGTTCACATACGCCCGAAGGAGGCAAGATTTAGATACACACATATTCCAAATCCTTCGCACCAGTGAGATGATGATATCTTGACGCAGAAATGGTTCTCCCCCTGTAAGATTAAGATTAAGTACCGCATTTCTAGGCACAATTGAATTAATAAAATCAACACTCGCGCGTAGAACGTGAGCGTCCATATCTTGGAGGGTCTTCTGAACATAGCAATATGGGCACGCAAGAGGGCACCTACGGGTAACCATTACCTGTATTGAATATTTACTCAATACTGCCACCCGAAGCGCAAGAGTTCATCCTTTGAAAATGTGGATAGAAGATCCAAAACTGCCGGTCGCACCTTTTCCACCTGAGGCGATGCCCGCTGATAAATATAATCTGTAGAAACGTTATGAAGTTGAGCAAAATCGTGCAAAGCGAACTCGCACCCAAGGAGTATACCATATTCCGAAAAGCGTTCCACCTCCATATATCTGAACTCGCGAATAAGATCTGCAGCATCTGCAAAACGATCAAAAACATCTTCAAAACTATCCAGATGTATAGAACCCAGAAGGAAGCTAGAGTAATTATCGGGATCTAGAAGATATAATAAATACGCGTGAATGCAAGGAAATACTCTGCCATCCGGAGCAACAAAAACGCTAGTACGTCTGATGGGATTACATATTTCCGGTTCCGAGTAGTTTCCATACAGTAGAGAATTTAGTCCAGCCATTATCGGAGCTTGGAAAGTGGATTCACCGCGCTCCCAGCGTGAGAAAACATCAGCAAATAGCTCGGCAGATTGTAGCAAATAATCCCCATACCTCCCAGAAAGAACGAACGAAACACCATCATCAACAGGAGAAAACATTGCCCTTGGAAATCCTAGACCCTCTAAATACTGCCGAACATCCTGAAGGCGATTCAAATTCAAATCGGTGACGGTTACTGCAGCGGAAATTTTGCTGTCACGCATATGGGCCAAGTACTTGCGAATATTTTCTTCAATGCGGGAATGAAGTTTGGGGGACTGAACTCGAAATCTGTTCACGTGGTAGGGGCCATCAACAGATATCTGCAACCGCGTCGTTAGCAATGTGGATAGTAAAGGGAATACGGGGGAATATGGAAAAGCGGATGTAACCACATTTGCTGACAATACGTCAACACCATACAGACGAAGGCGTTGGATTAAGCTATACAAACCACGCGCAGAGAGAGCGGGCTCCCCATAACGCACATTGATATACACCTTTGAAATGCTCGCATCCGCTATCCAACGCGCCAGCACACTCGGAGAGAGATTACGATTTGAATCGGTCAAAGCATGAGGATGCCTTCGCAGATAGCAATACTTGCAACGAAGAGGGCAAGCATCCTTCAAATACACGTCAAGGGCGAGGGAAAAATCACGCATTGCCCTCGCCGTAGCCAAAATAGTACCTAAGCAATGGAATGCAGACCCTAGAATCCGCCTCGGTTGAAGCCGTAATGTAATTTACGGGAATATGAGATGCTCCGCAAAAGTACGCCTTGGCTGCAGCGTCGTGCAGCACTACGCAGGCAGGACCCCCAATATCGCCAGGAACAAGTGGGCAAGCATTCACGTCCATGCGAGCAAGCGCATAATACATTGCACCGCGTACAGGGGATGGAAGACGGGCCACATCCCGCCTACTTGGGAGGATTATATGTTCACGCAAGTAATTGATATCGGCATCAGGGGCTGTTTTTAAGTAGTATGCGATCCGACAATCACACACTGGCTTGGACAAGTCAAAGCACAGGGTGTTAATATCTATGCGTGGGAACGCTGCAGAATCAACTCCTGGACCAAGCTCGGACAGGAGATTAATACAGCAAAAATACTGCGTAGGATCCTTGCAAAGAATGAGTTCTGCTATATTATTCTCTGCGATCTTCATGAAAGCAGCGTAAAGATTTTTATCAAACATAGACCTGTAGAACAGGTCCGTGTTTGGAGAAATAAGCCATTGAAGATCGCTTCTGCTCCCAGAGTACGTGAGAACTATTTTGCTGTGTGGGGCAGTGCCCATGATAATAAGAACAACTGCGAACACCGTCGCGCCCAGCGCGAGAAAATGTGGATACTGTAAGCGCATCCGATCACCTCAGCCAGGCATTGTCGTAGTTTGACGACTAATAGTCACACACCCTCCGCCACAAGCGCAGCTGCCATGAGAGCCGTGAGAACTGTGTTGGGAGTGGGAGGCGTGGGAGGAGTGTGAGGAATGGGAGGAATGGGATGAGTGAGAAGAGTGTGAGGAGTGAGAAGAGTGGGAGGAATGGGAAGAGTGGGAGGAGTGAGAAGAGTGGGAGGAGTGTGAGGAATGGGAGGAGTGGGAGCCGTGGGACGTGTGTTGGGAGTGGGAGGCGTGAGAGCCGTGGGATGTATGTTGGGAGTGGGAGGCGTGGGAAGCATGAGAAGAGTGGTGTTGGTGAGTTGCGGTGATCGTTCCAGACGAAAAGGAGCCAGTTATGCTGTTTGTGTGGGCGGCAGAAGCGCCATTGAGCATGAATGGAACCGCCGCAATTCCTGCCAAGATCGCACCCGCCCGGGCAACCTTGTCCCCAGTAGAACCGGCGTCTTCGGATCTGATGAAAGCAAGCAGGTTCTTCTTGGCCACGAAGATAATAGTGCAGGGAAATATTTAATTTAATCGTCCCCGCAAGATCCTGAATCGTGAGCCCGCGAAGCTGTCGGCTCGCCCTCAATAAATCCACCGCCAAGAATTACCCGCAAATATTCTTTAGACAATTTATAAGCCTCGGAAGACCCGACAGTGGCTAAAAGCGTTGCAGATATGCGTGACATTTGAGACACCACCTGAGATAATGACATATTGCCATCAATAATGCCCTGCGTATTTTCAAGGAGCTTGTACACAACAGCAGAATTACAACCATTCTTGTTCCAGTTATATGCACAGTTCATGAACACCGTTACAAAATCTAAAATATCTGAAGATAAGGGCCCGTAAACCACAAGAGATTGCAGCTCAGTTAGTGCACAAATCACAGAATCCACACGTGCTTGACCACAATGCACGCGCCCGCCAGATAGCATTACCTCAAAATCAGCACGTATGATTTGCAGCGCTTCTGAGAAGGCATTTAGCTGTGCCGGATCCAAAATGTCCGAAAACCTGCGCAGAAGCGCTGCAGCACGGTCACAACTCCGAATAAACATCATCACCACCCATAATGTAAAATCGGCGCATCACATTGTTAATTGATGGACATTTGGAAAAATCTATGCGTTGTTCACGGACAACACTATACAGTGCAAGCACAATGGCATAATGCACAGCACAAGCACGCGCAGGTGGCAGCAGAGGATCGCCCGTCAAAAGGTACGACTCGTGAAACGTGGGATAAGGACAGATCTCACGGATGGGACA
>CAYVHT010000001.1:0-54146 GCA_964451455.1 uncultured archaeon | reverse complement strand
CCCTCTGCATCCATCGCGTGAAGAGGAAGGGAACTAGATGCCCGAAATGCATGGGGCCCTTTGAGGGGGCAATGCCCGTGTAGAGGAAGAACTTCTGGCCCGAGACATACTCCTTCAACGCTTTGTCAAAATCGCGATGTGCATAGAAGATCTGGCGGCGCAGGAAAGGGTGCACATCGCCCACAAGACGGCGCACTTCTTCAATCATATCATCCGTGATCCTATCCACGCCGAAGTAGTCCAGAAGCTTGTTGTAGTCAATTTCACCCTCAACTTCCCAAGGGGTTACCACGAAATCATTGCCAAAGACCTTCACCTGCCATCCTCCTCACCGCAAGAAGATTGGGTAAAGTGGATTTAAAGCGGAAGGTTGTTATCATAGGGTGTTCGGCTTCGTCAGGGCAGGCTGGCGCGCGGCAGTGTATTACCCCAGCAGGTTAATCGTTGATATAATTCGGCCGATCATAGGCGTTATCGTCCGTGTTGCGCTGGTAGCATCCGTTGCAGCACTCTCTGGGCGAACGACGCTCATGGGATTCACTGTACCGGGCCTCATGCTGTACTACGCAACCTCCGAACTTCTGGCGGAGATTCCAACCACCATGATCCCGTGGAGGATACAAGACGAGCTAAACAGTGGAAAGATGAGCGTTACGCTGTCCCGTCCCGTAGAGCCGAGTGTGTGGTATTTTCTGTTCAGTTTGGGACGTGCGCTGCCAGGTATCCTGTCCAATGGACTTTTGATACTCTTGATTGCTGGGTGGATGGGATACGGGAGTAACCTCACGGCATTTCTCGCGATGATGGTAATATATGTGGCGTTCAAGGCGCTCTACGACGCGTCAATTGGATTGATAACAGCGTGGACGTACCACATTGGATACATTCAGGGGCTTATGGGCTGGATCTTTTGGGGGTTCCTTGGTGGTGATGTAGTGCCGCTCAGCGTCATGCCTGCGTGGTTCCAGCAGATCACGTATTACCTTCCATTCAGATATCTGCGCTACGACACGATAATGGTGCTTTTCAACGGAATACAAGCGGAAACCGCCGTGATTGCAGCAATATGGCTTGTTCCGATGTTTCTGGTGTATAGATGGCTGTATCACAAGGCAATAGCACGCGTGGAGGCGTTTGGGGGATGATCTGGCAGACGATATGGAGAATCGTGGTGCACAAGGCACGGACGTACAGGTGGGAGTTCATAGTGGCGCTCATATATACCTTCGTCTCCGTGCTATCAGCATACGTATTCTGGGGAGCGATGACGAGAAGTGGAGGGACAATTCCTGGATGGACGCTCAAAGATCTTGTGTTCTTTGCACTGGTGGCAGATTTCGCACTATATTTGGATACATTGCTCTTCGAATTTATCCCCACATCTGGAATGATCAGAAGGGGTGAACTCGCGACGATCCTAACGAAACCTGGAGATCTGTGGATGGTTATATTCCCCCAGAGAGTTGGATCGGAGGACGTAATCGCCACAGCAGCAAAGGGCGTACTCGTAGCAGTAATTGGTGTGGCAACAGGGTATAGCATTGTAAACATCATTGTCGGGTTCGTCCTTATTCTCGCCGGTGCGATCATAGATAACCTCGTCTATTCCACACTCATGTACCTAAACTTCTTCATAGGAGACGCCCGGCCAATACTTCGGGCATTCGATATGGTCTGGGGCTACGGGAGGGACTACCCTGCGGATGCGTACAAGAAATCGCCGCTCTATTGGGTCATGATCGTGGTTGTTCCCATCTACTTCGTAACTACTCTGCCCATGCACGCAATCATGGGATTGGCCGACAAATACGTCCTTTTGATACCAGTTCTGATCGCAGTGTGGCTTATACTGGCAAAAACCCTGTGGACAATCGGTCTGAGAAGGTGGGAAGCGTATGGCGGATGACGTAATTGTTGTGGAAGGCCTGAGGAAGACGTATGTTCAGACAAAGCGGAAGTGGCTGCTTTTCAAGGTGGGGGAAGAGAGGGTAGATGCGCTGAAGGGGATATCCTTCACGGTAAGTGCCGGTGAGATCGTTGCACTCCTTGGACCCAACGGCTCGGGGAAAAGCACAACAACGAAGATACTCACGGGCATTCTCCACCCGGACGGCGGGGACGCGAAAGTCCTCGGATACACACCATGGGAGCGGAAAAAGGAATATCTGAGGCAGATGGGGGTTATTTTCGGTCAGAGGAGTGCCCTGATATGGGATGTTCCCGTAGAAGATACGTTCTTGCTCTACAAGGATATTTACGGCGTCGAGGACAAGGAATACGAGGAGACACTGGAGTTTCTGGACAGGCATCTGAAGATAAAGGAGCTCCTTCCTTTCCAGGCGAGAAAGCTCTCCCTTGGACAAAGGATGCGCTGCGAACTCGGGCTAATCCTGCTGCACCGCCCAAAGGTGGTCTTCCTTGACGAGCCAACTATTGGCATAGACGTCTGGACGCGCGAGAAGATAAAGGAAATGCTCAAGCGCGTGCGCGAGGAGTGGGGAACGACCATTGTCTACACCACCCACCAGATGAGCGACATAGAGGGGCTTGTTGACCGGGTAATCCTGCTTACAGAGGGAACGATACGCTACGACGGGCCCATACGGGAACTTATGCGCTCTGTCCCGTACAAGTACCTTTCCGTAGAGTTCGCCGAAGATGTTCCCGATTTGGGTTATGTGATCATTGAGCGAGCGGGAAAATACGTCAAGTACCGTGTTCCGAGGAAGGAAGCGAAGAGAGCGGTGGAGGAAACCCTGCGGTATGACATCGTTGATCTATCGCTGGAAGAACCAGATCTGGAGGCAGTGCTGAAGGAAATTGTAAAAGAGTGATGGCCAGTCAAGCGATTGGTTGCGGAGCAACCGGCCTCGCGTCAGCGCGGCCAATGAATATCGGCTGAGCGAAGCGAATGCCGATGCAGGAGTGCAGGGGGCGCAGCCCCTGCTAGCGGGCCCGCGGGGATTCGAACCCCGGACCTTCGGCTCCGGAAGCCGACGCCATATCCAGACTAGGCCACGGGCCCTTGGCAGAAGAGCAGATAAAGCAGGGGACAAAACTAATTAAATCATGCCGTTCGGCGGCGCAAAAGCTCGCCGACAATGCGGTAGTAGTTGTTGAGGAGGACGTAGAGCCCCAAATTCAAGAGGAGCAGCGCGAAGAAGATTATCACGAGATTAACGGTAGGCAACGTCAACGGTAGCAACGCAAAACCTGCGAGGACAGCTAGATACCCGCCAACAAAGTAGTGTGGAGCTCTGCCGGGCCGCAGAGGGCGATCGTAGGAGTATTTTGATAGGAATTCAAGGGCACGCCAGTAAAGAGAGACGTATGCTGGGATGGCAACCCATGCAGCAACGATAACAATGAACACCGCAAAGAGGATGTAAAGAACGCTGTGTTCGTGAATGACTGTGAGAGCATCCACCATCAGGAAGAGAGCCGCAAGAGATATGAGAATAGCCGTAACAATAATTCGTGCCTGTTGTTTTGCAGCATTCGTGAATGATGGGTCTAAAAGCACGCGGTTCTTCACGTAGAGCGGCATATATCCTGCCTCGAACCGTTCCAGCATGGAAACGATGGCCTTTGGAAGAATCGCGGAGACGAAACGTTCCGCATCTACATCTGTTTTGACGAAAGAGTACACAAAGATGGCAAAGGCGTAGAACCAGAGCGCTGAGGCAGCAATCACAGGTGAATGGAGGAAAAGAGCTGCAGATAACGCCGCTTCAGATGGGCCAAAAGAGCGGGCAGTCATGTGGGCCCCTACCTTCGGGGGTATTCCAAAGAGTGGCCCCATGACGACGAGAGCCACAAAGTTCTGTAGGAAACTCACTACAAGGATGCCTAAGAACATAAGAGCCGCAGAGACGCTAAAGGGATATTGCGCAGCGCCGGCGATAGCAAAGAGAAAGTACAAAGGAACAACATCGTGCATTATTGGATCTAACCAGCGTTTTCCAGCTCCGTGGACGCGATGGTGCGTGAAAACCCCTAGCAAGAACAGAAGGGCGAGCGATGGTGTTGCTCCATAATACCAGAGAATCGTGGTAAAAAGGATTATAGCAGTGTCCCACATGGCAGAGTCCACAAAGAAGAATGCCGCGTAGAGAGCGACTGTGAGAAGCAGTGCCCACCCGTTCACGCCAAGAATGTAAAGGAGCACGATCGCAGACACTGCCGCATCCATCGCCACGAGTGACTCTTCAATGCGACGGTGAGCAAAGTTTATGCCCCAGCGAAGTATGAGTGCTGAGGACGTGGAGAAAAGAATGGCAAGAGCGGCAGATGCGGCAACACCCACTCCCGCAACGTAAAACAGGATGAAAAACATGGAGAATCCCGTCACAATACGGAGCGGCTGGACAAACACTGTCTGAAGAGGTGTGGAAAAGAGCCTGCGGCTAGATGCAACGTAGCCAAGATAGTATATGAGCAGAGCGACGCCTGACGCAAGGAGAAAGTCCTGAACAGAGGGGGGGAGGGCAGGCATTATGAAGTAGCCAGAAAGGAGGTAGCCCAGCTGAGGGAGAATGCCTAAGTACTGCAAGAGTCCGCCTACCATCATCGCGCCAACAAGAACGCTGAAAACGAGGGCCGAGCCGCTAAGCGCGTCCATAGATTAAACACGTGCTGGGAGTATATAACGCTTGGGAATAAATATAACTACAATTCAGTGACGACAGCGCGGTAAAGGCGTTCAAGACGCTCCTGATTACGAAGAATTTTCCAGTTAAGGTACTTCGTCATGTATCTGACGTAGTCCTCCGATACAAGAACAGAACCATCCCACACTGGCAGAGAAACAGAGTCAATGCCCCTTAACTCCACATGAACTTTCGTACCATCCGCGCTCTGGATGCCTGCGATCTTCACTCCCGCGCCACGTGCAACGTGGAGCAGGCTAAGGGCAGCATCAAGGTCACGCGCGCCAACGTGGAGTATGAATGGATCTAACTTCAGTAGAAGACGTCCCCCTCCTGAGTACTCTCTAATGGCTCCCCAGAGCTCCTCAAACAACACGGGTCTATGCCACTTCCTGTAGAAAAAAGTCTCCCCCTTTCGTTCGGAGCGAGATGCAGAGAGCAGTGTGATTCTACCAGAACATGAAGACGTGGTCACGTAGTCCTCACGGCTGTTTATCGCATCTAGAAGTGGCACTATGGGTGGGTCCACAGCGCCAGATCGCTTCGCCTCCTCATATTTCTCCAGATGTTTTGCTCTATACGCGTCCCAACCGCCCATGTTGCTCCCCAATAACGGTTTAAAAAGGGTGTGCAGGTCTTTTAATTCATTATCCGAAAGGAGGGTTTAGAATGGGTAAAGTGACATACGTGACGTGCGCGTTCTGTGGTCGAAGGGTCCCAAGGGATAAGGCAGTTCCTCTCTACAAGAGGCCGTCTTGGCTTCCGCCCAACGTTGACGTCCAGTATATGGGTCTTGCAACGGAGAAGATCTATGTCTGCATCTCCTGCGCGAAGCACCGCGGAATCTCGTTTTCTGACTGGCGTAGGAAGGTAAATAGGAGCGATCAGGCATACCGCGAGCGGGCGCGCCGTGCTGCCATGGGTAAGCGCCACACAAGGCACAGGCGCAGCCACCGCAGGTCAGACAGCAATGGGGAGCAGCAGTAACGCTGCTCACGCCCTAATTTTATTCAAGAGAATGAAAATGCGAAGGAAGGCGGGTATTCAGTCACTGAATCTTGTAGATCATTACGCCTCCGTGCGGCGCTGTCCAAACGGGTGTGAAGTGCATCATAGGCACTCCAAGCAGCATCCTCACGATCATGCTGTTGTCCATGCCTGGCGCTAGAAGAATGAGGCTCCCGCCGTTCTGGGACGCGGCAAGCTTGTAAACAGCGTATTCACGGTCGCCGATGCGGATGCGCGTTGCTTCATTGAATTCTCTATAGTACTGAGGCTCAAATGGTGGTATCGCTACCCATTGTTCCTCGCTGAGCGTGGTAAGCGTGCTACCGTTCTGTAAACATATGTAGTATGGTTTTCCTGTTACTATGGATTTGCCCACGCGCTGACAGTCTACCTTGCCTGCGGCATAGTTTTCAAGGCGGGGGTCGCGGAGATTTTGGGTCTGTAGAGCGTAGATCGCCAAGGGGTAGCCCTGCCAGAGGAATTCAGGCTGGAAGATCACGTAGTTCATATGGCGCTTGGATGCTATGGCGTACGCAGTATTCTCGTCTGGAGCTAGGTAGAACTGTGCTGCCTCGACATCTGCCTGGTAGTAGTGGTTCGTGTTGTCCGTCATGACGCCCCTGCCCGTGAAGAACGTGAGCCAGTGACCAATGCTCCACCAGTTCAATAGGTTTGCGTCCTTGGGCGTGTTGGTATCTATCCACTTGAACATGGCTATGTAGTCTTCTCCGGAGGATGCCGAGAACAGTGGAAGACCCTTTGGAGTGAGGTTCATCTCTTGGGCCTCTGCAGATGTAAGGAGCATGGGAATGCGGGTTGCGGTGTGGTAGACTGCTGTGGAGATCATAGATACGGATAGGAATACAATTACTGCCATTACTGCTGCCTTAAACTGCTTTGAAGCGACTCTTGAGTACGTGTCTGCCAGGACCACCGCGCTAGCGATGGCTATGGGCAGACCGAGGTAGTAGCAGAACTTCAGCTTGTACCACGCGGCCCACCACGTCAGAGCGAGCCAGGCAAGCAAGAATAAGAAATACTTGTCCTTTTCAGAGCGGTAGAAGAGGAATGGAATGGATGCAAGCACGATAACGGCGAGGATGCCATATTTTGCGGGCCAGTTCGCAAAACCGTATGTCTCTTCCCCGATAATGGAAGATGCAGCACCTGCAGTCTTTGGTTCAATGAATCCCATGTGTGGCTGGGCCGTGCTGCTCTGTGTGCCAAAGCCTTTGCTCATCTCGGGGAAGAGGTTCGCCTGAACTGTTGTGATGACTGGTTTATACCAGTTGTACCCGTTTATTGGCCCGGAGAGTGTGGCGAAAAGCAGAGGGATGAAAACGACACCTAGGAGTCTCCAGTCAATGATTCCGTGCATGTCCTTGCGCTTTTCGTATAACAGTGCTGCGAGGCTTCCCGCGAGGCTAGATACGAGAATCATAAGAAGAGAACCCAAGAACATCATCGCGAAGCTCGTGTTCTGGAAGCCGATGCGGCGAGCGATGCCATTTGCATCTGTGACCTCTGTGACGAAACCATTATTCACAGGGCCCATATACGTGAGTATTGCGAAGACGACGGATCCCAGCGTTATATACAGGTACTTTCTGTCATCTGACCGTAGCCAGAGCACGGTGGCGGTGGCAGCAACGCCGAAAAAGAAGATGGCAATGTAAGGGGTTGCTAGCGTATATAACGTCGTCGCTGTAAGCGACCCTGTAATGGCCAGGGCGTCCGCAGCCTCAGAGTATGCCAAGGTTTTGATGAACACGCCCGCCAACACGGCGAAAAGCCCACCAATGCCAATGATTGCCCAGTCCCACCAGGAGACGTTGTCCGGCACGTAGCTGCGCAGATAGTCCAAAACTACGTATGCTAAGTAAAGTATGGAGAACACAACAACAGTATATGGAACGATAAAGAAACCATCCCACGAGATGGCCTGAATGAGCAAGGTGATGCCTGCAAGTGTTGTATATATCCAGTATTGCTTCTTGTCTTTGCTGCGGTATGCGAGATATGCGAAGAGGAACGCAAGGGGGATTAAAAACGATGTGGCGTCGTCCTCGTAGAAACCCGAGAGAGTACGGTATATGTATCCTGGGTTCGTGGCTGCAAAGAAGCCTGTAAGCATACCGAGCAATGGTCCGCCAAGTATGTAGCCGAAAATGCCCATGATCAGCGAGCCTGTAGCACCAAAGCTAGCTGGGAGCCACTTAAACACTGTTAGGAGATTCTGTTGGAGGTACTTTGCTCCGTACACAATGTGATACGCCCAGGCAGGGAAGTTCATGGATAGCTGCCATGTGATTGGGACAGGAGGGTATCCACGGAATGCAACGGGATCATACTTGGGAAGGTGACCGTCTTGTATAATGTACGACGCCATTCTTGCGAACCAGTAAGAGTCAAAGCCAAAGATGTATGTATATTTCTCAAGATAGATGCGCGTTGCAAGTCCCAGAATGAATACCATTGTAAGCCCAAGAACCAAGCGCTCCCAGCTCTTCATGGTATCATGGGGCCAGGAAGTGTTTTAAAGTTCTGTATGAATATTGGTATGTTCTTTGACCGCTGGCGCGGGGGTGCCCGAGTGGCCAAAGGGGCCGGATTCAGGGTCCGGTGGCTTAGTGCCTTCCTGGGTTCGAATCCCAGCCCCCGCATCAGCCGCAAAATCGGCTGGCGCTTTACGCGAGGCCGGTTGCTCTGCAACCGACCACACAATGGCAGGGTTCCGAAGGAACCCTCCGTGGTGCCGGCTGACACGGCAGCCGCTGGTGGCCCGCATCCGGCGTGCGCTCACTTCCTTCGCTTGGCAGACTATCGCATGACTTCTCGCACAATTGCCTGTCGTGGACAGGCGTTAGCTTCACGTCGGCCGGGATGGCAGCTGCGCGAATGCTTTTAACAATTCTCTTTCCAATCCTTCCGAGGGGTGGCGGGGTTTACCCCGTTGCCCAGCAGGAGGTGCTAGGTTTGGTGGAGAAAAAAAGCGCAAAAAAAGCTTCTAAGAAGGAATCTGGTCTGTTGGTACCTGTAGAGCAGTATCTGTCATCGGGTATTCACATAGGAACCGTTTTTAGGACTGGATTTATGCGCAAGTTCATTTTTAAGACTCGTCCAGACCGCCTAAACGTTATGGACATACAGAAGATCGACCAGCGTATCCGTATGGCCGGCAAGTTCTTGGCTAACTACGAGCCGGGAGATATCGTCGTGGTTGCGAGGAGGAAGTACGCTCAGCACGCTGCCCGCAAGTTTGCAGAAGTTATTGGGGCAAAGGCCATTGTAGGTCGTTTCGTACCGGGTACGTTCACTAACCCACAGGCCCGTGAGTTCCTGGAGCCCGCGGTTGTTTTCGTATCTGATCCCGTGGCAGACAAGGAAGCTATAGACGAAGCGGCAAAGGTGCGTATTCCCGTTGTAGCAATCTGCAACACGAACAACACATTCCAGAACATAGACTTGGTAATCCCAGGCAACAACAGGGGTAAGCGCGCTCTTGCTCTTATCTACTGGCTTCTCGCAAGAGAGTATTTGCTCAATAGAGGAATTATTAAGAGCTACGACGAGTTTAACGTACCTCTGAGCGAGTTTGAAGGTGGTAGGCGGTGATCAGGCTCCCGGCCGTTGCCGGGCTTTTCTATCCTTCTTCTCGTGAAGAGCTAGTTACTATGGTTGATTCATTCCTTGCGAATGCTCCACACTATCCCCCTAGGGACTACGTGGCTGTTGTTGTTCCGCATGCCGGCTACGTTTACTCTGGGCCTATCGCTGCGCACGCGTACAAAGCAATTGCTTCCATTCGGCCAGAGCACATTGTCATTGCAGGTCCAAACCATACTGGTTACGGTGCGGCGGTGTCCGTCTGGCCAGAGGGTGCATGGGAGACGCCTCTGGGAGCTGTTTCAATAGATGAAGACGCTGTAGCGCACATACTAGGTCGTTCTACCTTTGCTGTTGCGGACTACGACGCACATCACTACGAACACTCTGTGGAAGTTCAACTGCCTTTTCTTCAGCGGATATATAGGGATTTTTCCTTTGTTCCCGTAACGATGATGTATCAGGCTCCTGATGCTGCGAAGGACCTTGCAGATACTTTGCCAGACGGCACTCTGTTCATAGCGTCTTCTGATTTTTCTCACTACGTGCCTGCTGAAGTGGGTCGTGAGAAGGATCTTGCTGCGATTCAGTATATTCTAGACCTGGATGTGAAGGGCTTCTATAGATTCGTCCGCGAAAATGACGTATCTGCCTGTGGTATTGGGCCCATAATGACGGCTATGGAGTACGCCAAGCGCTTGGGCGCCCGTGCTGAGCTGCTAGCCTTTGGAAACAGCGGAGATGTCACTGGTGATTATTCTAACGTCGTGGATTATGCGGCCATCGCGTTCTATCGTTAAAAGAGCATTCTTTCCAATATCCTTATGGTAAAGGTCTCCGAGCATGTGTTTGTTGTTCCTGTGGTAGATAATGAGACGGATCTTTTCGAGTCTCTCTGGCCCTTGGACGATGGAGTGAACTACAACGCTTACGTTGTCGTCGGTTCTGATGGTGCGGCTGTTATAGACACTGTCCACGAGAGCTTTTCCAGTGAGCTCATAGAACAGCTCTCCCAGATTGTTTCTCCTGAGCGGGTGAAGTACATCGTCGTGAACCACATGGAGCCGGACCACTCGTCTTCCATCGAAGCACTTCTCCAGTGGGCACCACATGCAAAGATTTTGATCTCGCAGACAGGTGCATCGCTCTTTTCCCTGCCGGGAGATGTTGTTCCTGTGAATGACGGCGATTCTGTTTCCCTCGGCGATGTCACGCTTAAATTCATTCATACGCCCTGGACTCACTGGCCGGAAACTATGGTTACTTTTGTTCCGGAGGAACAGATCGCGTTCACATGTGATCTTTTCGGTGCTTATGGTGCTTATCCTGATCTCTCCGCGGAGGACTGGGATTCTTACCTCTTAGAGGCCCGTCGTTATTACGTCACGGTTCTTTCCAAGTATGCCCGCTTCGTGTCTGCAGCTCTTGGCAAGATCCGCGCGTTGCGGCCCAGGATCATCGCTCCTGGTCACGGGATACTGTACTCTGGAGAGCAGTTGGACCAGATCCTTGATCTATATGCTGATTGGTCCCAAAATCGCGGGGAAGGGCGTGTTCTCATCCTCTATGGCTCTATGTACGGTTCTGTTTATTCGAAGGTGGATGCCTTAGTGCACTTGCTGGAGGACATGGGCGTAACTGTGGACGTGCTTGATCTTTCGCGTGAGGATTGGTCGTATGCTATGACCTTCGTTCTCGGTGCCGACGCTGTGGTAGTGGCGTACCCCACTTATGATGCTGACGTGTTTCCACCCATTCGTTTCTTCCTTGAAACGGTAAAGGATAAAGGTCTGCTGTCGGGAAAGCCCATATACGTTATCGAGGCACATGGCTGGTCGTCTTCCGAACAGAAGATCCGCGCGCTGCTGGATGGCCTTGATGTGAGAGATGTTATTTCGTTTAGCGCGAAGCAGCCTTTGTCCCTTGATGCTATCGATGCTCTTGCCCAGAAGCTCGCAGATATCGTTCAACGGCCTGCATAGCACCATTTCGATCTTTTTCCGGCACGATTGTTTTTTCTAGCACTTTCTTGATATCTTGTGCGGGCAATCCCCGTTCTAAAAGCCATACCACGAATCGTGATAGGTTTCTTGGAGTCTTTGTTAGTTTTCCACGCTCGAAGTCGAGAACGGATATCTCACCGGTTTCTTTTACGATAATGTGGTACTGCGGGTGCCTGATTTCCTTGTGGTCTATTCCGGCCCTGGAAAGCTCAGCAACGGTGTGTAGCATATTCCTCCATAGTTTTTCTATGGGAGCCTTTGCAAGAATCGTTCCCTTTGCCGTTTTTCTCACAATAATCGGCCCGAAAAGCATAGGTATTTCTGAAGCGCCGTGCAGGAATGCTTTCCACGTGAGCACGAACTCCCAGAATATTTTTCGTAGGTTTCCATCACGTCTATACTTTAATACGATCCACGGTGTCACGATCACGATGTTCCGCGGATTTCTTTTGATGATCACGTCCATTCCCAGCGCACCCCCTTCGCAACCCATGCTGCCAGGGTGTGCCCGACGAATGGCACGTTTCTTGTCATATCCTCAGTTCTCCTGGCGAATTCTCTTGCAAGGATCTCATTATTGCTTGTGATGACAAAATCCGCCTTGATATTTCTTCCCAACCGCGGAACAGCTCCAGAGTATGACATGAGCTTGTGGCGAATGATGTACGTCCATCTTCTCGGTCCGCCGTTGGCTGCCTTTGCCTCCATCACGCGTATCCTTCCGTTTATCACGCTAATTCCATCAAACTCCCCTATTGTAACTCCAAAGTCTCTGAACATCCTAGTCCTGAATCGTATAGTATCTGGGTATGGTGTTGGAACTGTAAGCTCTACGTTTCTTGCCATGCATTCTGGACGAACTGCCTTGTACCACGCTACGGCCGCAAGGGTTTCTTGAACGCTTGTACCTGCCATATGTGCCAACGCTCCTTGTACCACAGGCCGTATTGCTCTTGCAATTTTTCTATCAGCCCTCGCGTAGCTTCTGAGCTCGGTGTTGCCAATTTTTATTGTGTGCTTGCCTCTCGCGCTCTTGGCTGGAATCGTGACATTTAGCCGATATTTTTCGAAGGGAAAGACAATCACGAGTGGTGCGTGCTTCCACTTGATTCTTGCTGCTCTGTTCTGAGCTGCTGCAATCGCGCACACTGCGGATCCCAGCGTTGCCTTTTTCCGTGGCTTTGTGAAGAGCAAAGAGTATGCTTCTTTCTCTATGTGAGTTGCTCTCCATGGTTCCCAGCCGTTGTCTACCAGAGGCTCTGCAATGATAGCAACTGCTTTTTTCACGTCTTCCCGTGTTGCCATTACCACCACGGCTCCTTGAAGCTCCGTTTCAGGAGTGTTGTATCGGAGGGCCAGACTGCGTGGACCATGAGCTTGCGGAACGTTTCGTGTGGCTTCAGCGTTATGAGCGCGCGGTTTGCAAGTTCTGTGGCCACATGTTCGCTATTGCTCACGGCGACGAAATGTGGAAATATTCTCGTGCGCATCGGGCCAAGGGTTTGGCCAATATATTTGATTCCCGGCATGAGCGCTTGTGCCTTGTACACCACGATCTCATCCCACCGCGGAATCGTTCTGGGCCCAATGCTCTTGATTTCTATGACGTGCACGTTCTTTCCATTCGTTGCTAGGGCGTCAATCTCTGTTAAAATTCGTCCAAATGCTTTTTTCCATCGGGTTTTTAGACGTCCCGGGATTGTTATGTATATATTTCTGGCAAACCTCCAATCCTTGTTTTCTGCAAGCAATGCTGCCAATCCAGCAGTTTCATGGATATTTCCGCCTAACACGTGTAAGGGGATATTCTCCGAATCCACGGTTGTTTCTGCAGGTATTTTTACCTTTAAATCTGTTGGCATGAACCATTTTACTGGGATTTCATGCCCCCGTACACGCATAACCGTCATTTTATCACTCATTGCTCGTGCTAGGCTTGCATCGCTCACTTGCCGTGGTCCGTAGATTCGTGCATACGTTGGTAGCGCCCAGTGTGGAAGGACTATATTCATACGGAAGGCGTATTGTGGTGATTCTATGGGGTTTATCAGGAAAGACGCCACAACTGGCCTCGGCTTTGGCGCATCTACTTTGCTGAACGTTTCTGCAGAGCTCCTTTGAAGTCTGTGCATTGTATCAATTGCCGAAGTGATTAGTTGGTGGCCATCCATTTTCTTACTTGGGTTAAGGAATAGTATGTAGTAGTTGCCACCCCTGGCTCTGGATAACTTTCCAACTTCCCACGGCTTGTCTTCAATCTGTTCAAGCAAGAACCGCTTCGTCTTTCGTATGCCCCATCTTTCCACCACGAAAAAGAAGACAACGTTCTGGTATAAATGTGCGCCGGTGGAGGGACAGGGGATCACCGCTCACCCCTGCCGGTTCAACCGGCGCGAGAGGGTCGGGGCCGGGATTTGAACCCGGGCTACGGGATCCACAGTCCCGTGTGCTAGCCAGGCTACACTACCCCGACCATCAGCAGTAAATCTTCTGCAACGTTGATTTTAAATGCTTATTTAAATTCCGCTGCGCATTTCTTTACGTGAGGGTGGATCTGCATACGCACACGTGGTTCTCTCCTGATGGTATGATGGCCCCAGAGACGCTCATACGTGTTGCAAAGAAACGTAAGCTTGGCGCTGTGGCGATAACGGACCATAATCGTCTTACACTAGTTTCTTCGGACGAGGTAATCGTTATCCCTGGCGAGGAGATAATGACAACCCATGGAGAGATCATCGGGCTTGGCCTAAGTGAAGAGATTCCTCCCGGGCTTTCTCCTGAAGAAACGATTGATAGGATCCGCGATCAGGGCGCTTTGCCCTTGATCCCTCATCCTTTTGACTCTTTTCGCCGAAAGACAGCCCTTCTATTGAATTATGATCTGCACACGCGAAAGAAGTATGTTGTAGAGGTTCTGAACGCGCGGTATTTATCTTGGAAACCGTACGAGCGAGCCCTTGCTTATGCCATCGCGCACAATGCTCCGGTTGTTGGTTCTTCGGATGCGCACACGCCGTGGGAGGTTGGGAATGCCTACACGTTCATCCATTTTTGCGACGATATGGACTGTGTTCTGAAAAGAATATCTAAGGGAGAGGGCGTCCCGAAGGGACATCTCTCGCCACCATGGGTGCACGGATTTTCCCCATTGAACCGGGTGGCACATGTAGTCCATCTTATGCCCTTGTGACCCGTATGGTGTGCGTTCCTCCGTTTCTTGCTACGTTGACGCCGACCACATTAGTACCCTTGGCGATTCGTTTCGCCTTCAGGAGTTCTTCTACCAGCGCCATGAACGTTGAGTATGCGGGAGGATCTTCTACGAGCTTCGTCTCTGTCCCATATAGTATCTGTGTCTTTCTTAGCAGTCGCGGGTTGTCTGATATTGCCAAGATCTTAGCTCTTGGGGTGAACCTCGATATCTTCCTCGGAGAGCGCCCTGTGCTAGTAGGTGTGATTATGTATTGGGCATTCATCTGTTCAACGAGTTTTATAGCGGAGTACGCCACGGCATCTGCATCTTCCTCCCATTCCACGTCTTCGAGGGGTGTTACGTCGTCTTGGTTGGCTACTATTATGCGTGTGAGTGTCTTCACGACCTCCACGGGATACTTGCCCACAGCGGTTTCGTTGGAGACCATGAGGGCGGAGGCACCGTCGTAAACGGCGTTAGCTATGTCTGAAACTTCTGCTCGCGTGGGGTATGGGTTTTCGATCATGCTGGTGAGCATCTGTGTAGCAACTACAGGGGGTTTGCCCATGCGCCTCGCAACTGTTATCAGATCTTTCTGGACGCGGGGCACGACTTCTACAGGTATCTCTACGCCCAGATCTCCTCTTGCCACCACTATTCCGTCGGCTACCTTTGTGATTTCCTTGGCGTTTTCCACACCCCTCTTTGACTCTATCTTTGCAAAGACCCAAGCGTCTGACCCATTCTCTTCTAGAAACTGCTTTACGAGCGCTATATCTCTCGGCGTGTTCACGAAGCTTGCGAAAAAGATCTCAACATCGTTCTTTATGCCCCATAGAATATCTTTACGGTCCTTTTCAGTAGGGACTGTGTAGTTAATCTCAGCTCCGGGGATGTTCACGCTCTTGTTGTCCTTTATGGTTCCGCCGACAGTGACTACAGTTTCTATATTGCTCCCGCGTATGCTCTCCACTTCCAGCGTCACAGTCCCATCGTCTATGAGTATTGTATCTCCAGGAACTACCGCGTCGTGTATGGACCTCGATACGTTGAAGTCCCTCCCAATTACCAGCTTTTGACCTTCTTTCACAGTTATCGGATTGGGAATTTTTGTTCGTATGGACGGCCCCGTGAGGTCCAGTATAACGGGCTTGTCTGGCGCGATCTCTCGCCACATGTCGATCTTTGGCTGATGCTCTTCATAATCCCCGTGGCTCATGTTAATTCTCATTGCGTCCATCCCAGCTTCTACCATCTTCTTCATGGTCTCTTCGTTTGCTGAAGCTGGCCCGATCGTTGCTATAATCTTTACTCGCTTTGGCATGTTTTCAGAATTGCCAGAAGTCGTTATAAGCGCCGCTCCACACTGTTTTTAATCCTTTCTACGTTCTCCAGCCCATGAACTCCTTTATGTTGATGCCCTTAATGCCCACATATACCATGGATCCGATGAGCACGGCTAGCCAGAGGGGACCGTACCAGAAATAGTACAGAGCGATGTCCTCAGGCCGTATTTCCTTGAATTGTAGCTCTTTTCGCCAGTACCATATCCATGCGCCGAGCACTCCTATGTTCAGCAACGTGACGATTGGGTTGCTTATGGACAGGACTGCGTAAAGTACTGCTGCAATGAGCGGGGCTGTTGGATTGATTACTCCGAATGCTGCGGCTAGCCAGTACCCAATCTTTGCCGCAAACAGTCCTGGCGCGAGCATTTGGATAACAAAGGGGAATATGAACGGTACCACTGTTGTTGCCTGTGCTACAGTCTCCAAAGGGTGCTTAGCGTGGTACTCCTTGTTCATCGCTGCAGCCTGCATTTCTCCTACTGCCCATCGTGCCCTCTGCCTCCACCATTTTTTGTAGTTCTTCGGAGCACCTGTTGTAACGTGAACCTTGCGCGCCAACACTGGTTTGAAGCCAGCAGCGTTTGCTCGTGTTCCAAAGTCAGAATCTTCGGTTATAACGTGCCGGAATCCTCCGATTTTCTCAACAACTTCTCTTTTTGTAAGTATGCATGCGCCGTTAACCCCAAATCCTATGCCTGTGTATTCTTCAATTGCTATAGTCGCATTTACGCCCAGGTAATCGATTCGTGCGCCTCTTGCTATCCAGTCGTTGCCGTGTATGTGGATGACGCCCTGGCCGACGTCTCCGCGGTGCATTGCATCCTCTACGCCCGCTATAAATCCTTCTTTGATTTCAACGTCGTTATCTAGAAATACGAGTATTTTTCCTCTTGCGTGATTTATGGCCTCGTTTAGACCGTTTACCTTACCTATTCTCTTCTCGTGGTGTAGGAACGTTATTGGGTACTTTTTCTGGAGCTCGTTCACAGCAGCGATGTATTCTTTCTTCCATTCGTCAGCACTTACGATGAACTCTACGTCCTGAGATTCCGAATATATCTTTTTTACGTTGTCCAATACAGTTCCTGGCTCCTTGTAGGCCGCGAAGATGATGCTTATTTTTGGCACGATCTAATACGATCTTTCATTTTAAACGCTTTAGTTCTTTTTTCCTTGCTGCGCAGGCCCTGTGTCGTATCTTCCGCGCCGGGGTGGCCGAGAGGTCAAGGCGTCGGACTCGAGATCCGATGGGGGAAACCCCGCCTGGGTTCGAATCCCAGCCCCGGCGTGGCCGATACGCGGCCAACGAGCCGCGGGTCTGGTCTTCCGACCAGACGCACATCGGGCGTGGGGCTAAGCGTAAGCGAATGCCCCACTCACACTCACGCCAGCCGGGACGGCGGCTGGCCGATACGCGACTGGCGAGCCGCGAGGCCGGTTGCTCCGCAACCGACCACACAATCCTTTTTATGCGTCTGGATTTTCAGAATCTGCCCAAAT
Organism: uncultured archaeon; assembly: GCA_964451455.1. GTDB lineage: Archaea > Iainarchaeota > Iainarchaeia > JAADDC01 > JAADDC01 > SZUA-1452. The sequence continues at coordinate 36,835 of CAYVHT010000001.1, read as the reverse complement.
CACGTCGACTTGATCCGTTCTGAACTTGGGATTGATGGGCGTGGAGAGTGGCATAGTGATTCCCGCGCTATACATAAGCAGGCCCGTCCACGCGATCATAACCCCGTTGTCCGCAGCGTATTTCATGGGAACAACGTGTAGAGATGCCCCGTGCCCCTCTGCCATAATGCGCATGATTTCCTGAAGGCGTTTGTTTGCCGCCACTCCGCCTACGAGGAGCACTTCTTCCTTCTCTGTGTGGGCAAGCGCGCGTTCTGCTACCTCTGCGACCATTGAGAACGCCACTTCCTGGAGTGAGTATGCCACGTCTGCAATGTCGTGCTTCTCCGTTGCCCTCACCGCCGCGGTGTATAGCCCCGAGAACGCTAAGTCCGAGCCTTTGACTGTGTACGGCAGTGGTATAAATTTTTTGCCCTTTTTTGCCAGTTCCTCTATCTTTGGCCCAGCAGGAAATGGAATCCCAACTGCGCGCCCCCATGAGTCTAGAAGGTTTCCGAGGCCTATATCGAGGGTCTCTCCGAATATGCGGTATCTGCCATTGGCAAGGGCTATTATTTGTGTGTTTGCGCCGGAAAGGTATACGACTAGAGGGTCTTGGAGCTGCTGGACAAGCTTTCCTATCTCTATGTGTGCTATGCAGTGGTTTACGCCTACTAGCGGTTTGTTGTACTTCTTTGCGAGAAAACGGGCTACGATTGCCCCAGTTCTCAGGCACGGTCCTAGGCCCGGCCCCATGGCGAATGCAACCGCGTCAACGTCTTTCATGTTAATGTTTGCTTCATCTAACGCTCTTTTCACAATCTCTGCACCGTGTTCACTCATCATCTGTGCTGCGTCCCTTGGTCGTATCCCTCCTTCTTTCGGGCGATGTTGTATGCGCTGATCTGCCAGTATGTGTCCCTTACTGTCCACTATTCCCACTCCAAAGGTGTGTGCAGTGGACTCTATGCCTAGGACGATCACGAAAGAATATGAATAAGGGTGGATAAAAATTCACTGCTTCTTAAACTCGGTGTAGCCGCAGCGGCCGCAGTGCCAGCGATCCCCGTGGTCTGCGAGGAATACGCCGGGCCCGCACTTTGGGCAAGTCTTCCCAAGTCGGACGAGCTTGCCATCTTCTACTTTGTACTTCTTATACTTGTGACTCGGCTTCCCCTTCGTTGCCATTCTCCACCACCTTGTTGCGCTCAATCATGTACTTGGGCTCTATCTTGTTCAGGTGCTCTTCGTCCTCGTATATCTTGACGAATGCCTCCATGTCTGTGCTGCCTGTGATCGTTTTCATCTTATCCACGATAATAAGGCTCTCATCCACACCGAGCTCTGCCGCGAGCCGCGTTTTGAGCTCTTTGCGCGTGATGGGTGCGTTAGTCTTCACCCGAACATACATCTCCGTTCTCCCAAGGAGCTTGTTCTCCCTTTTTGACTCGACCACGATGTTCATGCCATCACCTTGCCATCTTTATAGCGTAGGGTCCAGGGATCTTTGCATCTATGAGCTTTGCCACTGCGGAGTTCGCAGGATCCACGACGATCACGTAGCCCCTCCAGAGCTTCGTGAAATCTGTTCCCCCGCAGTTTGGGCATTTGTCCACGTGGGATTCCACGAGGTATCTGCAGTTCCTGCATGCTTTGTACACGACCTTTGCCATTATTCGCTCGCCTCCTGTGCTGCCTTCTTCTCAGCCTCTATCCACTCCCACTTGCCAAGCCCTGGCTGTCTCATAGTCATACCAATCTTGGTGTCTGCTATGGAGTTTCTCATGGCGACCGTAACGATCCTTGCGCGAACGTTGTCCTCTATCTTTAGCACTCGCTCTGTTTCTTTCCCTATGAACGCAGGAATCGACGGATCGTAGCGTACGAAGTCGTCCATCACCTGGGAGACGTGCACAAGGCCATCCATGGGCCCAACACGCACGAATGCTCCGAACTCAGTAATATCTGTGACGTATCCATCCACGACTTCTTGGACGAGCGGTATATATGCTAGTGCGTCAAACACAGTATCCACGTATACTCCGCCGTCGCCCCATATTATTTTTCCCTCTCCGATCTCCTTTATGTTTGTAATCGCAAGTATCACGCCCAGATCCTCGTCCACGGTGCCCTCATACGTCTTTCTTAGCTCCTCGCGTACCACCTCTTTTAGATCGCCTTGCAGGCGGTTGGGCGGCACGCGCACCGTGTCCCTAATGGTGTACCTGTAAAACATGAATCATGCACCCCTTTTGGGTCTATACAGGAATATGTATGCGAAACCTTTAAGATTGTGGCCGCGTTATTTCAGCGTGCGCGGTGTTAGCCCTGTTGTAGAGGATTTAGTGCTTGTGGTCATCGGGGTGGCTGTTGCCGTAGCCCTTTTCCGATTTGCAATGTCAGTTTCAGAGCAGGGTATCGTACAGGGCTCTTCTTCCGATGCCTTCGTGCAAACAAAGCATGAGATATCTCTTTCAGCATCTGCAGTTTCTGTTGGTTCAAATGCGTACCAATTTTGCGTTTTTGTTCGCTCACAGGATCAATTTGCATATCACCATCCCGTCCTATCCATCACTTCTGCTATTGGTAGCTTAGGCAGCTTTACGGAATTCAACGGGACGTGTACTGGTGCTTTCGGTCCGAGTCCTTGTTCTCTTTGCGTTACGGCCTCTGCAACGCCCTCTACCTATACGCTAACTCTTGACTGCGATGAATGCAATCCTGCTACGACTGTTGTTTCAGCCAACTAGTCCATATCCAGCCTGTTCTTCTCCCTCAGAAATATTGTATGTCCTCCTGCTTCTCTAATTTTTCTTCTGAGCTCTCTGTCGTTGGTAGCTACGTAGGCCCCTCTTTTTGCTATTTCCACAAGCTCCCTGTCCACGGGTCCGTCCCTTTCTATTATGCCTATGTGGTTTACCTCTATGAGCTTCTTGGCTAGAAGGGCATATTTCTTTTCTTTCACACCTTGCTTTGCTACTTTATCCAACTCTCTTATCGTTCCCCTAAGAATATAAAGCTGTGCTCCGGGTAGAATTCGCTCCACTTCAGAGATCACATCCACGCCAAACTGAAAAGGGACAAGGAGCATGTTTGTGTCAAGAACTACGATGGGCCTCATCTGGCCACACCGTAGCCAACGAGTCTCCACCTGTTGCCTATCTTTCTGCTGATTGCTATTTTCGTTCCTTCGGGTACTGTGATCGGTTTCTTTGTCTTCACTGTAAGCTCGTCGCTCTTGGCGGAAACTACCAGTCCCGCTGCGGGCATTGTCCCAACAGCCATTGCAATCATTTCTTGGAATCTGAAGGGTTCGTTGGGCACCTTCTGTATTTTCCTCTCTAGCGGGAAGTATTCCATGGTGAACTCTGTTGTCGGTTCTGGAAGTGTGCCGGGTTTTGCTATTATCTGTCCTTTCATCTTGTCTCCCTTGGCATATACTGGGTCAACCTCTGTCCCTATCGCTACGAGTCCACCGGGGTGTGCTTCTTCTAGAATGGAATCTCCAGAGGATAGCGATACAACCTCTGTGACGATGGGTTCGCCCGTGGGGCCTGGGGAGACTTCTATCTCGTCGCCCACGCGCACAACACCCTGCTCTATGCTCCCCCCGAGCACTGCGCCCTTCAGCTCCTCTGGGGGTGTGCCCGGTTTGTTCACGTCAAAGGAGCGGGCCACCCACATGCGGAATGGTTTGGATTCGTCGCGCTTTGGTGTGGGTATGAACACTTCCATCGCTTCTATGAGTGCATCCACGTTTATCTTGTGGTGCGCGGACGTTGGGATGATGGGGACATCCTCGTAGCCATACTCCTTCAGGAATGCGCGTATTTGCTCCGCGTTTTTTAAGGCGTCTTCCTTTGAAACGAGGTCCACTTTGTTCTGTGCCACGACGATGTTCTTCTGGCCCGTTGCTGCCAGGGCTAGAAGGTGTTCCTCTGTTTGTGGTTGAGGACATGGTTCATTTGCCGCGATAACCAGCACAGCACCGTCCATAATCGCGGCGCCGGAGAGCATCACTGCGAGAAGCGTTTCGTGCCCTGGTGCGTCTACGAATGAGACTCTTCTAAGCACCTCCCAGTCGGGGGAGAATCCAGTGGTGTACGCCTCTGGTGGCTCCTTTCCGGGAATCTTGGAGAATATGGCATCTGCATATCCCAAGCGTATGGATATGCCTCTCTTCAGTTCTTCCGAGTGTGTGTCTGTCCACTGCCCAGTAAGCGCATATGTAAGAGTAGTTTTTCCGTGGTCAACGTGCCCTATCATGCCTATGTTGACTTCAGCTTGCTTGGGCTTCTCCTTCACCACCGAATATCTCCTCCAGGGGTTTGTTTCCGTACTTGACAATCTTGAGATTCAGCTGGGCAATGTCTTCTGCCACTGTGTTTCCGCGGACCGTCTTCCTTCTTCTTTCTCCCTTATATTTGATCGAGCTCTTACGTATTCCTACGCCGCTCCCTATTAGCACTCTTTTGTGGCCTGTTCCGTGGACGTCTGGCCTCATGGGGAATCCAGCGTTGTCTGTACCGCCACGTATGACTGCCACGTAGCCGGAGAGTCCAAAGGGCCTGAGATCCACTTCGTCTCCTATTTTCTTACCATAGAGTGCCTCTGCTTCTGCGTCGCTAATCTCCTTCTGGTATGCCTTGCCAGTCTTGGGGTCTGAGATGACGAGTTTCATGCCTATCCCTCCTACTTACGATTGTTCAGGGAACGTTTTAAATGCTCACTCTTCCTCTCCTGCTTTGCGCTTTATTTCTATAATCTCTTGCAAGACTTCTACGTACTCGTCGGGCACCAGGTGCCTGTTACGCAGAATCTCCCGCGCGTGTTCGCTGGGAACTGCTGTGTATAGGATGTCTCCCTCAAACACGTGCCTGCCTACCAGTGGCCCCTGTATTGCCACGGCGAGCTCATCACCTGCGTGCGCTTCCTCCACGCTCTTCTTGTCCTTTTGCATGCCCTTTATCGTTCCTATTACCTTTCCATCTTCGCGCATCACTGGCCATTTCGCCCTAATGACCCCGCCAAGCACCTTGACGCCTACGATCGCAGGATCGCTTCTTCTGAACACGTATCCCTCCAGTATCTGGAATTTGCCCGGCAGTATGAGCTTAGACAGCTTTTCTCGTTTCTCCCTTTCGCGCTCCTCTTCTCTCCACTGCTCGTAGCGCTCCATTATACGGTAAATCACCTGTTCTTGGATTATGGGAACGTTCAGGCGCGCAGCCTCTTCCTCTACGCCCGGTTCCATGGCCACATTGAATGCAATGATGACGCCTAGGTACCTGTCTCGCTGACGGACAACGTCAGCTTCCACCACGTCGTGCTTGCTCACGTTCCCTATCTCAGCTTTCTTTACTGGGTATCCGTGCGCTCTGAGTATTCCTACTAGCGCTTCCAAGCTTCCTAGCGTGTCCGCTTTCACGATAAGTCCTATCTCGTCAGTTTCAAAGCTGATGCTCGCCAGCTCTCTGCTCACCTGCTCCTTTGCCTTTTCCTCGTCCTCTTTGCTGCGTACGACGATAATAGGAGCTCCTGGAATTGCATCATCTATGTCTGGTGCCGCTATCTTTACACCTGCTGCTGCGTGCACCTCTTCGACGTTTCTAAACTTGTCTCTTGGCGTCCGTATCTCATCCAACGGCTTCGGTTTCAGAAGCGCGCGAATGCGGGTCGTTTTTGGTCCGTTCTTTGTCCCAAAGACTATAGTGTCGCCCCTTCTCATCACTCCGTCGTAGACTATTGTTGTGAGCGTGGTTCCAACGCCAGTTTCTTCCTTTATTTCAAGGACAACGCCTTTGCCCGGGGCATTCTCGTCAATTTCTAGCCGCCTTTCTAGGTATTTCTGTGATAGCCCTGCTAAGTACAGCAATAGCTCCGGAATGCCCTCTCCTGTTCTTCCTGACGTGGGGATGATGAGGACCTGCTTTGTTACGTCTGTTACTCTGTCAAATCGGTCAGAATCGAAGCCAAATTCGGCTAGCTGCCCCACGAGCTGATATATCTTAGCGTCTAGCTCTGCTAGCACGTCCGGTCTTTGCTTCTTCAAAGATTCGGATATCGGGGCGTTCTCCATACTGTTCCATCCGGTAATTGCATCTACCTTGTTCGCTGCCACGATAAAGGGCACGCGGTATGTTTTAAGGATCTCTATGGCTTCCTTCGTTTGTGGTTGGACGCCTTGGTTGATATCTATGACAAGAACTGCAATGTCTGCAATGCTTCCCCCGCGCTTTCTAAGGTTTGTGAACGCCTCGTGTCCAGGCGTGTCAATGAACAGGAGCCCCGGGATTTTGAACTGAACGGGGAACATTTTCGCGAGTGGCTTGGATATTTCTGCAATTACTTCAATGGGCACTTCCGTTGCACCTATGTGCTGGGTTATTCCTCCCGCTTCCTTTCGCTGGACGCTGGTCTTCCGTATCTTGTCTAGCATTGTTGTCTTTCCGTGGTCCACGTGGCCGAGAACGGTGACTATGGGCTGACGTATCTTCATGAGAATCACCTCATAGAATAAGAAAATTTGGGGGAAAGGCTTTTTATGGCGGTCTCAGAACTCTCCCAGTAGCTCTTCATACAGCGTCGTGTAGTCTGGATAGAGTTCGTCCTCGCTGAACATTTCCTTTAGCTCTCTCTCCGCACCTTCGCTGTCAGATGCGTGTACCACGTTGTAGATGCTTCTCGTCTGAACGTCTGCCCACTCGTAGTCGTCGCAGGAGAAGTCGCCGCGTATTGTTCCAGGGGCGGCCTTTGAGGGCGCAGTGTCTCCCACCATGGCGCGCACCTTGCTTATGGCGCGAGGACCTTGGATAGCAATGGCAACGATGGGTGCGCTGGTCACGTAGCGTCTCAGCGCTTCGAGAATGGCTTTTCCATACTCTTCCTCTGTCCAGGGGAACTCCTTGCCCTGCGCGAGGAACGCCTTCTTTGCTTTAGCTCCAATCTTTGGCGCCATCTCGTCGGGATAGTGCTTCTTGGCCCAGTCTTCACCCAGCCAAACCATCTTTAGTCCTATGATCTTCAGACCGGCACGCTCTATCCTGCTTATTATCTCACCAACGAGCCCTCTTCTAACGCCGTCGGGCTTGACAAAGAGCAGTGTTCGTTCAATGCCCTTCTTTAGTGGCTTGCTCTTTCTTCTTTTCTTCTTGCTCGCCTTGTGCTCCTCATCCCATTCCATCCTCGTGATCTCGTAAAGTGCCTTCATTATGCCGTAGAGTGCTTCCAGCTCGTCCTTTGCGTCACGGGAGAATCTAATGTCATACTTCTCCCTGAGCTCCTTTGCCAGTGCCAGAAGCTCTCTGTACATTTCTCTGCGGTCTCCTTCCTTGGGCAGATACACGACGGGCATGATTACCACCTTTCAGTTATAACAGAATTCGTGCGGGGAATAATAAAAAGGGAGGGGTTATGCCTGGGCCTGTGCGCGACCCTCTTCTATCTTTGCCTTTCTGTACGCCTCTGTCCACTTGACCTTTCTTGGGTTGCGGCCCAGTTTGATAAAGTTCTTGTAGCACTTGGAGGAGCAGAACCAGAACTCTTTGCCGTCGTTGCGCACGTACTTGATGCCCGTTCCTGGCTCTATTTCCTTTCCGCAGAAGTGACACTTCACCATTTGCATCACCGTGCCTTGATCTCCTTGGCCTCGTGGCGCGTGGACAGCAGTATGACTATGTCGCCGACCTTCACTGGCCCCACGACGTTCCTTCTCTTGATTCTACCTTTCTCTGGCCCCTCAAGGATCTTGACCATGACCTGCGTCACTTCGCCGTGGACACCCGTGTATCCGACGATCTCAACGACCTCTGCGGGCGTCCCGCGGCCGCTATCTTCATCCGCCATGGAGATCACTTCTTAATGCTCTCAATCTGCTTGACGATGTCTGCGATCAGATCCTTCGCCTTGCCTGCGTCCACGATGGCAACGGCGGCGGAGGAAACCTCAATCCCTGCAGCGTTGCCCAACTCCTTCTTTGAGGGCACGTAACTGTAGGGAATGCCCTTCTCCTCACAAAGGATCGGGATGTGCATGACAATCTCTTCAGGATCAACGTCCTCGGCAATGACCACGAACTTTGCCTGGCCGCGCTCCACGGCCTTCGTGGTCTCGTTGGTTCCAATCCTTACCCTCCCGGTCTCATGGGCAACGCGGACCGCTTCAAGAATCTTGTCCGCGAGTTCCTGTGGTGTTTCAAACTTCACGTAGCTCTTTGCCATAAAAGCACCTCCACCCAGTCATCGGGCTTATGATGTTTGGACGGGGAGATTTTAAAAAGGTAGGCAGGCACGCGTCTTTCTTTATATTGTTTCCTTCCTTTTTCTTTCCGATGCCCGCCCGATTGGAACGTCTCACACTTCACAACTTCAAGTCCTTCCGCAACGCGTCTATCCCCTTCGCACCGGGCTTCACTGCTATCATGGGTCCCAATGGTTCTGGCAAGAGCAACATCATAGATGCGATAGTCTTCGTTCTGGGTGAAGGCAGGCTCAAGCTTATTCGTGCGTCCCGTCTGCACGATCTGGTGAATATCCACGCTCGGGACGGCAAGGCAATAGTTACGGTGGACTTTATAGGCCCTGACGGACAGAAATACTCGATCACCCGCGAGATTAACAAGAAGGGGCAGTCTGTTTATCGCCTGAACGGGAAGAGGACGACGCGCTCCCACATCCTCTCTGTTCTCGCTTCTCTGGGCCTGTCGCCTAACGGCTATAACATCGTCCTTCAGGGCGAGATAACGAAGATCATCAAGATGACGCCCAGGGAGCGGAGAACGATCATAGATGAGGTGGCGGGCGTAGCAGAGTACGAGGAGAGGAAGCAGGAAGCATTGAAGGAGTTGGATGCCGTTGAGGAGAAGATAAAGGATGCTGAGATTGTTCTGGGTGAGAGAAAGGCTATTTTGGAGAAACTCAAGGCAGAGAGGGATGCTGCCCTCCGTTACCAAGAGCTTAACGGGGAGCTAAAGGCTCTTCGCAAGGCACTTCTTCTTAAGCGCAGGGAGGAGCTCACCCACGCAAAGGAAAGGGTCGCTCAAAGATTAGATGGCGTTTCCAAGGAACTGGAAAGCGTTGATGCTCAGATCTCGGCCCTCCGGGAGAAGCAAAAGGCTCTTGAAGAAGAACTTGAACGTGTGAATGCAGATATCCGTGAAATTTATTCGAGAATGGGCGAGGGACGCGTGGAGTCTCTGCGCCAGGAGCTCATGCGTAATCAGACTACTCTTGAATCGCTTCAGGCCGAGTTGGAACGTATAAAGGACGAGATCATAAAGCTCACCACAAAGAAAGAGCGACTTATCACGGAGCGGGATAATGTTTTTTCGGACCTGTCCGACGCAAGAATCCGCAAGGAGGAGAAAGACGCGAAGCTTGAAGCCGTAACGAAACAGATTGACGAACTTACAGCACAAATAAATGTCATTGAGTCCGAATCCAAGTCAAAACAGGCCCAGCTCCTTGAAATAGAGCAGAAGCTTGATGAGCTGAAGAAGAAATTCACCGAGCTGCGCGAGGAGCATGCGAGGATAACCTCGGAGTACAACACGCGCCAAGAGATGAGCAAGAAGGAGCAAGCACTCTTGGAGAAGGTTCAGAAAGCTAAGGAAGAGCTTGCGAAGATCGAGAAGGATTTGACAGATCTTGAGCGTAGCCGAAAGGAAATATTTGACCTGGAGCGTTCTCTAAACCAGCAATACTTGGCTTTACAGGATTGTATAAAGGAGCTTAGAGAGGAAGTCGGTTCCCTTAGGGGCGCAGCCAATGTTCTTAGATCTTTGGGCGTTGACACGCAGATCCTGAACCAGCTAAAGGCGGCTCAGAAGCGGGGGGAGCTCTTTGGCATTCACGATTACGTTTTCCGCCTTGTGAAGTATGATAAGCAGCATGCGACGGCGGTGGAAACTGCTGCCGGGAGAAGGCTTTTTTATATAGTCGTGGACACGGCCGATGCTGCCGCGGAGGCCATAAAATACTTGAAGCGCCACAACCTCGGCTCGGCCACCTTCATTCCCATGGATCGCGTTGCTGCGAGGCTTACAGATGTCCCTCGTTCTCCGGGGGTGCTGGGGAGAGCGTTGGACTTCGTGCGCTATGACGAAAAGTATGCAAGGGCAATGGCTTACGTTTTCGGGGACACTGTCGTTGTTGACAACGTAGACAACGCCAAGCGCTTGGCTGGGAAGTACCGGGCAGTCACGCTGGACGGAGATGTGGTGGAACGATCCGGTATCATGAGCGGTGGAGCACGTAGACGTTCTTTTAACCTCTTGAGCGTAATCTCTGCACAGGAAAAGAAGAAAGAGCTTGAGGAAGCGGAGGCGGAGGCAAAGCAGATCCTCGCTCGCCTGTACGAAGTGCGCGACAGAGTGCGATCCGTTTCTTCCCGTATCTCTGAGCTGAACGCGAAGAAAACGGAGTTGAAGAAGTTCATAGAGTCCGCACCTATTGGCGATAATTCCGTTTTTGCCAAGCTTCAGGAGCGGATGGAGGAGATAGAGCGGGAGATGGAGGCCCTTGCCAACCAGATTTCGGACTTGGAGATGCAGAAGGCTCAGATCACTCAGAGTCTGAAGCGCGGAGAAGGAAAGGATTCCTTGGCTTTGTTTAATCGGCTCTCTGTTCTTCGCCAAGAGCAGGACGTTCTTTCAAGGGAGGTATCCGAGCTCGCATTGGTGGTTAAAGAGAAGGAAGAGCGATTGAAGTACTTGGACGAGCAGATAAAAGAAATTACGGAGCGTCTTGAGCAGCTTTCCCGCAGGAAAGACGAGATTGTCTTGGAGATGGATTCTGTCAGAGGTGAGTTGGAACGCTTGGAACAACAGCTCGTTGAAGCAGAGAAGCAGGCTGGTTCCGTGCGTGATAAGCTTCAGAAGCTCCACGAGAAGAAGGAGGCTCTTGACGCTGAACTTCGAGAAGTCCTGTCTATGCAGGGAGAGCTGGGCAAGAAGAAGGAACTACTGTATAGAGAGCGCATCCAGTTGGAGTCTAAGCGAGACTCGCTCGTTTCTAACCTTGCCGAGCTGGATGCCGATCTTTCAGAATACCACGGGGTGGAACCACTTGAGCCTTTGCCCCCCGATCCAAATGCGCGAATATCTGAGATTCTTGACGAGATCCGCGCTCTCGAGCCGGTAAACATGAGGGCTATAGACGAATATGAGGAAGCAAAAGAACGGATTGAAGAGGTGGAAGGGCGCATTGCAAAGCTAGAGGAGGAAAAGAAGGCTGTCTTGGAGCTCATGAATGAACTTGAGCGCAAGAAGGAGAAGGCATTTATGGATACGTTCATTGCAATACGCAAGAGGTTTAAGGAAGTTTACAAGGAGCTGGAGGATGGGGAGGCGGATCTACGCATCTCCGACGAGTCGGACATATTCAATTCTGGCCTTATCATTGAGGCCAGGCCCAAGGGGAAAGATCTCCAGAATATAGACGCCATGAGCGGCGGCGAGAAGGCAATGGTTGCTATTGCGTTCATCCTTGCCATTGCGTTGACCCAGCCTGCTGCTTTTTACATACTTGACGAGCCCGACCAAGCCTTGGACAAGAGGAATGTGGAGAAGGTAGCCCGTTTCGTCAAGCGTTTGTCACAGAATACTCAGTTTATCGTTGTATCTCATAGGGACGCTTTCCTCAAGGAAGCAGACCAAGTTATCGGCGTATATATGAAAAAAGATGGGAGTTCTGCAGTGGAGGTCAAGCTCTAGCGCCTTTTTTCTTCTCTTATCTTTTCAATAAGCCTCCGATACCTGCCGATTTGCCTTTTTATTGTTGCTGCGCGCTTCTTTGCCTCTGGGTTTCCCTCTTTTGCTGCCTTTTCCACTTTTCTCAGCTCTGCCTCTAGTTGAATGATTTTGTGGTGGTATTGGTGTTCCTTCTTTATCTCATCCTTGCTTACTTTGTTTGTTTTTTTGCTTTCCTTGTTTTTTGCTGCTTGCCGACCTGTTTGCACTACCAGCAGTATTAGGAGGAAGCTAGCGATGATTGCCAGAGCTGCAAGGGTCTTGAGCTTGTCTTGGCCAAGCGATTGAATGTTTGTACCCAAGGAGAATCCCTCTCTCTTCGTAACCACGGTGACTGTTGGCGCGGCAGTGATGCTCTTATCTACTTGGTTTATGTATTTGGCCATCTCGTATATCTGGATTCCCGTCTTCGCCATGTCTTCTGCCTTGCTTTTCTGATCCTCCTTGAGGTATGCTTTCATGGCCTCGTAGTAGTATTTAGCGTGCGCGTAATACAGATCGCTCCAGAGCCCAGCGGGTTGGAACTTTTGAGACATAATCTCCGATAGTTTCTTTGTGACCTCGCCAGATTTTGATTGTATGTCTCCAAGTGCAATGCCCTCTGCGGAGGCTGCCTCCATTGCCGCAGCGTAGTACCAGCCCTTGTTGTACGCCTCTCTCGCCCACGCTATGCGCTCTGCAATCATTGGGTCATCTGTGTTCGTCATCTCCTGTATGTCCTCCACTGCTATGACTGATTGTTTTGCTATTTGGTCTAGGTTTGCCAGCTCGGGCCCTTCTTTCGCCCGTCCCACGTTATACATGGCAATGGCGCTATCTAGCCACTCATCTGCAGATATTAGTTGCTGTAATGCGCTCAGCGGATTCATACCGCCTTGAGTTACGGATTTTATTGCACTTTCCGCGCGAATGTACCTAACGCGAGCGCCACCGATCCACGCGAAATTCGCCTTATTTATGTTTGCGTCAGACAGTAGCTCTTCTACGTGTTTTTCCTTGCTCTTGACACTCTGGTAGTAGTCCTGAAAGACTATGCTTTGTGGATCCAACGCAGATGGGTGCTGACAGACCATATAGTACATCTTCGCGCTTATTTCTGCTAGGAATGCGTAGTTTGCTGCTGTATAGTAGTACCCAGCATCTATGAGCCGCTGGGCTTGCTGTACCTGTTCTGTCGCAGTCTGTAGGCTGCTAGTCAAGTAGTTCGCGATCTGCTTATCGCGAAGGATAAGCGTGTTGCATTCCTTTGCTTCTTTTACCGTTTTCAAGGCATTCTCAATCATGTTCTGTGCCAGCTTCTGGAATTCCTTGCTTTTGGTAGCGTTGTATTCAGGCGGTGTGAAGTTTTGGAGGATTTCAGCGCTTGGGGGTGTAACGGGCGGGGAGTTTTCGGGCGTCTTGCCGTAGGCTGCGGCCACAGCTTCTGATAGTGTTTCCACAGGCACAACAGTCATGCCCCAGTTCTTCTTTGCATAGTCCACCATGTTCACGGTCTTGACAACTTTTTCCACGATGCCAGGAGCGATCTCTTCTGGCACTTCGGCCGTCGCGTTTACGTCTTTTGCCGGTATTATGAATACCTTTATGCCCACCTCATGGGCTGCCTGCGCCTTCTCGAACACGCCGCCGACTGGGTACACTGTTCCGTCCGGATATATCTCGCCAGTTCCACTGACGTATGGCGGGAGTGGTTTGTTTGTAAATATGCTGTAGAAAAGGAGAGCCATGGGTAGGCCTGCGGAGGGTCCTTCTATTTCTTTTGCCTTTGCATCTATGGTCACGAGGTAGTCATACTTGTGCCAGTCTACGTTTGCCTCCTCTGCCGCTGCCTGGATTGCGTAGCGCACGGACTCTTGAGTGTCCTGGCCAACGATTGAGCTGCCAATGGTGATGCCTATTTGACCGGATCCCGGGACCACGTGAACGTGCAACGTGGCGGGGATTCCCTCCCCATTGCTTCCCACTGCGAATATGTACATATTTGCATCTATTGCTAAGGCGCCTGTGATGATCAAGATAAATGCCAGAATTGGCACTACTCGTTTCATGAGAAGATAATCGCTGCGAAGGTTTTAAGGGTTTTGGAACGCTACTCTTTTCTCTCAAGGAATTCTTGTATGATCTGCTCTAGCTGCTCTCTCTTGTATTCCATCCAGCCGATCGCTATCAGCATGATTGCAATTGTCGCCAGCAGTATGTGATATATCGTCACGCTTAACTCTATGCCGTGTTTGTGGTATGAGAACACCACTGTTCCATCCATATGCCCGATTTCCAGTATGCCGAGAATGAGTATTGTTGTCACAAAGAAAAGAATGTGAGTGAGCTCGGTGCTCCAGTGCGCCATGTATCGGACCACGAGCGCCAGATACACCGAGCTCTTGTCCCTCTCTTTCGTTTACATCACCCGAACAGGGACGCGAGGCCAGCTGCTGCCTCCTCTTCCTTCTTCTCCTCGTCCTCTTCGGACTTCTCTTCCTTCTTCTCCTCTGCCGCTGCGGGCGCAGCTGCTGCGGCGGCAGGGGCAGCAGCCACAGGCATTGCTGCCTGGCTGATTGCTTCCTCGATGTCTACACCCTCAAGGGCGCTGACGAGCGCCTTGATGCGAGCCTCGTCTGCCTCGATGCCGGCGGCTTCGATGACCTTCTTCAGGTTCTCCTCGTTAATCTCCTTGCCTGCCTCGTGCAGGAGGAGTGCTGCATACACGTATTCCATATTTTCCACCTCCTTTAACCGAACAGGGACGCGAGGCCTGCGGCGGCCTCCTCTTCTTTGTTTTCCTCCTCTTCCTGCTCCTCAGCCTTTGTCTCCTCCGGCTGGGGGGCAGGAGCTGCTGCAGCCATGCTCTGGACTGCAGCCTTTGCTTTCTCGTCTAGGACGTCTTCAGGCAAGCGGCTGGCAAGTGCCAGCGCCTGTGCCCTCGCCTTTGCAATGATCTTGTCCACGGTCTTCTTGTTCACGATGCCTGCGTTAAGCGCCAGGTTGAGCGCGTTCATATGGGCCTTCGCTATGAGCAAAGGCATACTCTTCTTCGTGGAATACCCTGCATTGACGGCGAGGTTGAGGGCCTGGCCCGCAGCCTTTGCCATATCTGCGAGGATTTGCTCTACAGAGACGTCGAGCACGTCACGGGTGAATACCATTCCTTCGTTCCACGCGGCGTTGATCTTAACCCTTGCCTCTACGGGCTTAACGTCTAAGAGTGCCAGTGCCTTCGCTATGTGCGCGGACACTTCCTCTCCTGCCTTTACTGCAACATAGTTCTCTGTGACTTCAACGAAACCCTTGCTGACCTTGCTGGGAATGCCCGCTGACTTTATTTCTGCGATCATCGGTGCAGGGACACCAGAGACGCCCTTTGGAACGACGATATCCTGCTCTGCAATAGTTCCCGGTTTCACAGGCAAGTACTCGACGTATTGCTTGAACAGCTTGAACACGCGGAACGGATCTTCGTCAGAGACAATCACTGCCACCTGTCCGCCAACGTGCTTTTCTAGGCCTTCAATGTTGGGTCGCTTGTCTTTGAGCTGTTCCAGCGCGCGCAGGAGGAGCCGTTTCTTCACGACCTTTATTCTGGCCTTACCATGGGTGCCTTTTCTTGCTTCTTGGAGCAACTTCGCTGGGACGCCCGTTACGTCTGCTACTGCTATTGTTTTGCCGCTGCTCAGAAGCTCAACTAGCTCTTGAACGACCTTCTGCTTCTTGAGTATGTTTTTGCGCACCATTTTAGATCACCCTCACGGCGGGCCCCATCGTTGTTTTCACGTATACCGACTTGACGTTCTGTTCGCTGGGCAGCTTGTTGATCACTGCGTTGTACACCGCCATTGCGTTTTCTGCTAGGTCATCCACGGGCATCTCAACCGTGCCGATGGGTGCATGGACCACCGGCAGGTATTTGCCCTTCTTGTTTGACACGAGAATCGTGTTTCTCAGCGCCTTTACCCGTGCTTCTAGCGCCTTGACGTTCGGTGGCACGGGTTGGGGCATCTTCTTTCTCGGACCAAGCACCTGTCCGAGTTTCTTTGCAATCAGAACCATCAGGCTGGGTTCTGCCAGGAAGTAATCATATTGCTCCGCAAGTTTCTTGGCTGCCTTTTTGTCCATTTGCTCTATTTCTTCCTTCGTAATGATGCCGTCTACTATGTCGGTCTTCTTCAGCTCTGCCGCCAGGGCCTTGTCAGCGAAGACGCCTACGCGCACATGCTTCCCTCTGCCCTTTGGCAGCGTGACGGACACTTCGATTCTATTCTCTGGCTTCTTGAAGTCGATGTTTCTGAAGTTTATGGACATTTCTACGGACTCCAAGAACTTGCGGGGCTTTCTCTTCTCGATTGCTTCCTGGATTGCCGCCTTAAATTTCTCCTTTGATACTAGCTCTGCCATGATGCATCCACCCCTCCCGCCTCTGGCGGTACCGCGGGGTACCTATGAAGCGGGGATAAAAGGGATTAAAAGGGTTATTCTCCGAGCTGAATCTTTCCAGCTCGGATATCTGCCTGGACTTCCTTGGGGTCCTTGCCGTCTACCTTTATTCCCACGGACACGAGGGTCCCGAGCACTGTCATGACGGCGGACTTGAGGGACGTGGTATTCATCTGGTCAATCTTTTCCTTTGCTATCTCTACCACGTCATCCAGGCTCATATTCCCTACAAACTCAGTCCCTGGCTTTCCAGAGCCTTTTTCCTTCCCTATCTTCTTCAGCGCGAGCGCGCTGACGTAAGGCTTGCCTATCTCTATCTCGTACTCCTTCGTTGCAGGGTCTATCTTGAGTATGACTGGCACGTTCATGCCAGCGAACTTGGCAGTTGCTTTGTTTATGTCTGCAACGACTTTCCCTGCGTTTATACCCAGTGGACCAAGGGCTGGACCAATGGGCGGTCCTGGCGTAGCCTTTCCACCGGGTACGTTGAATTTGAGCTCTACTGTCATTGTTCTCCCTCCGTTACGATTCTTACGTTCTCAGCCTCTACGGTAATCGGAATCTTCACCGCGGTTTCCAGGAGCTCCACGGTGACCTCTTCTTTCTGCGGGTCCACGCGGAGGATCTTTGCCTTGGATCCCTTGAATGGTCCTGCCACGAGGCGGACAATGGATCCGGGCTTCAGCTCGTCCAGTATTGGCTTGCTTTCCAGCATGGGCTCGATCTCCTTGACATCCATGGCGCCCCTGCCGATGAGGCCCTTCACATGAGGTACGCCGCTGATTACCCTGCGCACAGTGACTTCATCTATTGCCTCCACGAGGACATAGCCGCGTACCTGTGGTGGCACGATAATCGCGAGCAGTCCTTGTTCTCCTTCTTCCATTTTCCTCTTTGATCTTTCTGCTAGGAGCGTGGCTACCATGTCTTCTTGCCCTACGGTAGTCCTAACTCCCCAAATCTTTGTTGTCGTCATCTCTGTCATTCACTGACCCCCGTTCTGGATGAACCAGACTATCATATGGATTATGAATCCAAGGGCCCCGAGGATCGTTATCCCGAGCCCAGTAATCTTTGCTGTACGCTTGAACTCCTCTGGTGTCGGCTTTTTTGCCATACGGAATATGCGCACTGATTGGTCTATGAATTCCCTGAGCTTCATACCAACACCTTACTCTACGAAATCTATATCAAGGTTGAGGCGCTTTTCCGCTATCTCCTGTAGGTCCTGCAGGAACGGTATTCTGGCACCGGATATGACGATCATGGTCTGGATTAGATTCTTGGGCATCTCTGGATCAATCATCGCACCCCAAATGATGTGCGCCCTTGGGTGTATCTTGCTCTGGACCGCCTCTGCTATCATCTCCGCCTCTTTCAGGGTCATGTCCGCGCCACCCACGACGTTGACCAGCGCTCTCTCGGCCTCGCTGATGTCTACGTCGAGCAGCGGGGATGCCAGCGCGTCCTCCACTGCTTCTAGTGCACGGTCTTCGGGGGCTCCGTCGTTCTGGGACTCGCCGAGGCCGATTACTGCTGGGCCGCCCTTTGCGAGAACGGTCTTGAGATCGTTGAAGTCCAGGTTGATTAGACCCGGCTTAGTGATCATCTCCGTTATGCCCTTGATTGCGTTTGCCAGGATCTCGTCGGAGACCTTAAACGCCGCGTTTATTGGTAGGTCTGGAGCTATTTCCAGTAGCTTGTCGTTTGGAATGATGATAATTGTGTCTGCGGTCTTGAGGAGCTTGGAAAGGCTAGTTATGGCGTTTTCAAGGCGCATCCTTCCCTCCGAGGAAAACGGCAGGGTTACGATGGCTACGGTGAGCGCTCCCACTTCTCTCGCTATCTCTGCCACGACTGGAGCGGAGCCGGAACCTGTACCGCCCCCGAGGCCTGCTGTGATGAAGACGAGGTGCGCACCCTCTATTGCCTTTTTGATATCGTCTGCGTCTTCCTGTGCTGCCTGTTCTCCAAGTCTCGGGTCTGATCCCGCACCCAGACCCTTGAGCGTCCTCTTTCCTATGAGAATCTTCCTATCTGCAGGGGTGTATACGAGCTGCTGAGCGTCTGTGTTCACGGCTATAAGTTCAGCACCCTTTACACCCATCTCATGCAGGCGAGAAACAGTGTTGTTGCCCGCGCCTCCGCAGCCGACGACCTTTATCACGGGCATTGCACTCTGAAGAAACTGCTCCAGGTCAGCATCATCCTTGCCCTTCGGGGTCTTTGCGGCCTCCTCGGCCCGCGCCTTCCTAACGGCCCTATCAATGACAGACTTCAACGTGATCATCCCCCTTTGTCTGTATTAACTGATATAATTGCGTGGGCAAATGTTATAAAATACTTACACGGTTATCGGATATTCTGGAGGCTTTCTTCCCCGCTCTCACGTGTTGTTTGGTATTTAAACATTTTTGCTGTCTTTCCAAAGCTTTTCTAATCCTCTCTGGCCAGCCTTCACGAACGCACTGACTCGGGCGTGTCTCACGGGTTCAAACACGTCTGCATTGATGTTCAGGGATATGGGCGTTACGGCGATGTTTCCAGCCACGAACACCTCATACACATCGGTCCCTTCCACGGGGTCCTTTGGTTCGCCGTATATCCAGTAATACTTGTTGCCAAGAGGGTCTATTCTCTCATCTACTAGCTCGGAGAAACGGGTCTTCGCCGCAGGGGCTAGCACTACATTCGTTTTATCCGTGATTTGTGCCGGAAAGTTCACGTTGAGTAGGTCCACCCCCTCTGGGAGCCCTTTGTTTAGCACTCTTGCGCATATTTCTTTTACTACTGCCTTTATTGCCAATGTTAGCATTCTGTTTCCTACCAGTTCCTCAGCGCTGCCCACTGCCGCGGATACTGCCACTGCGGGGATGTTCTCCAGTGCCGCTTGAGCGGCGGCACCCACTGTGCCCGAAGAGAGGATTACTTGCGTGCTGGTGTTGTCTCCTATGTTTACGCCAGATACCACAATGTCTATATCCTTCACGATGACGTTTCGCGCCAGGTGGATGATGTCCGACGGCGTTCCGGATATCGCATACGTTTTTTCTTCTTTTCCGAAGGGCTTAATGCGTAACGGTTTGTGAAGAGTCATTCCAAGGCCGGTTGCGCTCTTGGGCTTCTCAGGAGCCACTATCCACGTTTCTCCGAGCTCCTTCAGTGCTGCGCGGAGTATGAACGGGCCAGGAGAGTGTATTCCGTCGTCGTTTGTGATGAGAATTCTTGCCATGTACTATATGCACGGCTAATCGTTATAACCCTCTACGTTCTCGCTCTTCTCTCATCTTGGCTATGGCTGTCTTGTGTGCCAGCAGGAGTGGCAATGGTTGCTTTCCAGACTTCCAGAATTGCTTTGCTACGCGGAGCGATCCTTCTACGGTCATTCTGTTCCCGGGAGATACATAGGCGCTTCCTACCTTCCAGCCTACGTGCTTTCCATCCACAAATACTTTTCCATCGTCTTCTTTGCCTACCAGATGGCTCTTGGCCACGCCCACGCTGGGCATATTTAACACCACTCCGAAGTGAGTCGCTTCCCCCATTCTTCTCGGGTGTATCCAACCGTGGCCGTCTGCCAGGATCACGTCGAACTCGAGATCTCTTAGGACGTTCCAGATGAAGGGCATCTCGCGGAATGCCAGGTATGTGGGCACGTACGGGAACAATACTTCACCTATCCATGTCTTCTGCTCCAGTACCCTACCTTTGTCGTTTACCACCACTGCGGCACCCACTCCGAAGTCTCCCCAGTATGACACATCCACGCCCACTGCCGTTTTCACGCTCTTCGGTTCCTCTGTCGCTATCTTTTCTCGTAGATTTCTCTGCGCCTCTTGCATACGCTTAAAGATCTTTGGAGCCTTGAACTCTTCGTGTGTGACAATGTGCTTGCTTAAATCGACCTTACCTCCCCTGAAAGTAATTCCCTCCATAATCAGGAGTTTCTTCTTTGCTTCTGGCCCGCCGAATGCGTAGCCACCAAGGGAGCCGTCAGACATGACCACGCGATGGCAGGGAATCTCTATGGGCTTTGGGTTCTTCTTCAAGGCTTCTCCCACAGCCCTTGCAGCTCTTATGTCTCCCAGCGCTCTTGCTATCTCTCCGTATGTGGTTACTTTGCCTTCAGGGATTTGAGAGACAATATCCAAGACCAACTTGTCAAAGTAGTTCAGCACGGTTAAAACAAGAACCTCTCTGTTTAAACCATGCGACTCCTCATCCACCATGGGACTGGTAAGAGGTACCTGGCGAAGTCCTTGCCCTACAATACGGAGCTTGGTCTGGTGCGGGAAGGGGAAGAGAGTGGACGCACGTTTTCGTCAAAAGGTGAGCCGTTTACGGTCACGGAGCCGCGCTTCGTAGATCTCTGGGTGAAAATGCGTCGCGGGCCGCAATGGGCTCATCCGAAGGATCTATCAATCGTGGTTGGGCTGACCGGACTGGGCCCAGGGTGGAAAGTGGTGGATGCAGGAACCGGCTCTGGCTTTGCGGCAAACTTCTTCGCATACCATGTTCGCCCCACGGGCCATGTTTACTCCTACGACGTTCGCCCGCAGAACGTTCGGCTAGGCCGAGAGAATGCGGAGTTTTTTGGCTTGTCGGACTATGTCACATTCAAGGAGGGGTCCGTTTACGAGGGAATTGACGAGAAGGATGTGGATCTTGTTTTTCTTGACCTTCCAGAACCATGGCGCGCCTACAAGTACGTTGCAGAAGCGCTGAAAACTGGCGGTTTTCTTGTTCTGTATCTCCCTACTGTGGATCAAGTGCTCCGAGCCAAGCAGGAACTAACAGATGATTTCACACCTTTTGAGGTATATGAGGTGCTCCTGCGCCGCTGGAAGAGCACAGACATCCTCCGTCCCGAAAATACTGGGCTACTGCACACGGCGTTTTTGCTTGTCTCGCGCCGCATCTAATATGCAAGACAGCAGGAAAAGTAAAACAGTAGAAGAAAAACAGAATAAAGAAAGGGGCTAATTTCAGTAGCCGACCTTGAAGAGCTTGTTGATGTACTGCAGGATCGCTGCGGGCATGTAGATGTATGCCATGAGGCCCACGTATGTCTTAACCCACTGCATGAGGGTGAAGCCACCGAGTATGCTGCTCATTGGGAATGCCACTGCTATGAGGTACATGACGCCGTAGAAGATAGCTCTCGTCTCAATCTCCTTGAACTCTTCCTTGAACGCAAAGATGCCCACGATAATACCGATCACCAGGTTAATTAGTGCAAACCAAGTTAGCGTTGCACCTCCGACGAAGTAACCGATCACCGCCAGGATCCAGCCCAGCCACATGAGATACTTCAACCAGTCTTCCATTTGTTCCACCTCCGTCCAGTTTTGCTTCAATGGTTAATCTGCAGTTCTTTACTTTAAAACTTGATGTGGTCATTCGTTGATTGACGAATTCAGCCAGTCCTTTATCGTCTTTATCGTGCCGGATACGCGCTCAACAAACATGGGCTTTTTTTCTCCACACTCTAGCGCCAAGACACCGCGCACGTACCACTCGTAGCCGCGATCTACACGGATTATAACGTATTCTGGCGTTTCTTCTACCTTCTTTAGGCCCGAAAGGGAGCGGTATGTTGTGCCTAGCCCTTTTCTTATAATCCTTTCCACGTCTCTCCAGCTAGCCCCTCGCACGAGCAGGTACCGCCTCTTATCCCGTAGGGTTGGTGGGATGGGCTTGACCTTCACATTAGTCCCTCCCAGTTTGTGCTTATCGCGGCGTATGCCATGGGGACGCTCATGCCCATGAGCACGCCCACGGCAGCGATGTCTCTCGGCGCCTTCAGGCAAGCCACATCCTTTGCCCCTGTTGCGAGGAGCACGGGCACCCTTGCCTTGTGGAGAATGCGTATGCCTTTCGCTGCGAATCTTATGTTCTCGGGTCTTTCTCGTATCCAATCCAGCGTGTACATCGCCCTCATGCCCTTGTCTTTCATAATATGTGCTGCTTGCATGTCCATCTTCGTTTGCACGTCCACAAGAGCGCCAATTGCCCACGTCGCCCCTTTTATCTTCTCTATTTTATCCCCTAAAATTACAGGGATCTGTCCTTCTGTTCTGGCTCGCTTCAGCTCCTTCTTGCTCTTCACGTACGCCCATTCATTCGCCGTGAATATCTTGTAGAAGCCCAGTCGTTCTGCCCATTTGTATGCATCTTCCATTTGTATCATGTCGTAGAAGTGCCGCACGAAAGAATATGGCTTTCCCGTTTTAAACATCTTCCTTGAATGCGCGCTCAAACGCTTTCTTGTACTCCTCAGGCTTGGCGGGGTATGCCTCTAGCTGGGCACGGACTTTTACCACGTCTCCGCCACTTGTCAGTACTGGTCGTCCCAGGTATGCCTCTTGCTTGTCAAAGCGCAGGTGCACGGTTCCGTACTCGTCCAGGAAATCATCTGGGTGAGAGAGTATGTATTTCACATCCTCTTCGCTGAGTAGAGATCTCACGTGCTTCCAGAGCTTTCTTGCGTCTGACTTCTTGTCTGCAACTACGTCTATAATTAGAATTGGATTGCCCAGCACTCCTTTCGCGATATTTTCCCTCCATTTTACTCTGCTGTTTTTTAGGTCCATGCCAGGTGGCAGAAGAAGACGGACTGCTTGCCTTACCTTCCTCTCATCCTCCGTAGCCCGTGCGAATGCCATTATGTGGAGGGAGAGGATGGGGGCGGACACGTCACTTCGCCTTCCTATTGTTTGCTCTTAGGGATGGGCGCACCTTCTCAGCACCTTTGCCTTTTCTTCTCAGCCCTCTGTTCTTCTTTCCTGCGCTTGTGAGTCCGCGGAACGCTCTCCCCCTGTGCTGTTTTTCGCAGATCCACCCAAGGTCCTTGTCTGCGCAGATTGCTGGGTTGTGCGGGTCGACAAGTATGACTTCGTACCAGTAGTAGTGGCCATCCTCTCCGACGTAGTATGAGTTGAGCACTTCCAGGTTCTTGTATCTGGCGTTCGCACGTATCTCCGCTATGCGCTGAATTGATATGCGGCGGGTCAGCTTGTTCACACCCATCCTCTTAGGTCTTCTTCCCTTGTTCGGACGGATGTGGTGCCCAGAACCCTTACGGACACGCACGCGCACGATGATGATGCCCTGCTTCGCCTTGTAACCGAGGGACTTGGCGCGCGCGAGGTTCGTGGGTTTGTCTACTTTTACAATAGCGGGCTCACGCCTCCACTGAATGAGCTTTTCCTTCATCCTCTCGTCGTAGTTGTAAAAATCGTCCTCTTCTCCTTTATACTCTTTCTGAAGGGTTTCCCTAACGTATTGGTACATACCCATTTGCTTCACCTCCGCGGCTCAGGGTTACCCCATCATCCCGCCGCAGCGTGGAAATGGGACAAAGAATGGTTAAAAATTATATACTCCCTCCGCGCTAATTTCGTGGGCGGTGAATGGATGAAGAGCCCGAAGAACTTTTATCTTGTCCGCTGGGCGAAACCAGATGACTATAAGCAGCTCCTTGCTCTTTCGGCGGAGGAGGCGTCGCTGATTTATGGTGTGGATCGCAGCACTGCCATGCACAAATATTTGGAGGAGTATGGCACGGAGCCGTATATGACGCGCGCTGGCATCCGTCGTAGCATCTCTGATTACCGTAAGCACGAACCACACGATTTTATCATCGTTGTGGAGAAGTATCCTGACCGAAAAATTGTGGGTTTTGTTCATGCGCGGGTTTACCGCAACGTAGCATACTTGAACGACATCGTCATTGACCTTAGCGAGTCTAAACGTGGTCTTGGATCGCTTCTCATTCATGCCCTTGAGGATGCACTCTTAGAGGCCACACCAGACGTCCGGAAGATCGTAACGGATGCTCACCCTGGCTCCAGGCGCTTCTTTGAGCGCTATGGGTATACTGTGGTAGATGAAGATGTTGGCAGAGACGGAATCGTCTGGTATCGCATGGAGAAGGCGCTATCCCATGATTAATCTCGCAGGAATTGCCGATATATCTTCTGACCTGCCGTAACATCGTGTATGTGCAGCACTACGCCGCCCTTGGCATTGAACACGCTGGGTTCTGCGCCATTCCCGTGTATGTATATTTGCTCCCCCACGCGGTCGCCCAGCATTTCCACGAGGTATCCTGCAACCTCCGGGGCGTGCTCCGCACCTACAACCGCTACGATTCGTTTCACGTCTTGCAGTTCGGGATACTTCTTGATGAGCTCTATTGCCTTTACTATATTCTTTGCCATTGTTTTGCTCCTTGCGCTTGCCGTTTCAAGGAATTCTAGCATCTTTATTCGTTCCACGTGCGCGATTTGTTCTACCGCGCGTTCTTTGTTTCGCATCTTTTTCTTCTCCTCTTGCAGGTCCTTAAGCATCCACATCTGCGCCGCATTCTGTTCTCGAAGTAGTTGGTTGTCTAGAGGCAAGACTGTAGCATTCTCCGCTAGTTTTCCGAGCCTTGCTACGATCCTGTGCCTTGGATGTGCAAACTCGTGGTCCACTTCTATGTATGGCTCCGCCAGAATGAGCATTTTTTCTCCCGTGTTTTTCAGAGCCTCAGAAAGCCTCCTGTAGTTCTTAAACATCTTTTTCAGAGAATCTCGCTCGCCCCGCATTTCCTCGTAATGTTCCTCTGCAACGATGTGTATGTGCACACGATAATTAGTTTGTGAAAATATAAAAGGGCTTAAGCGCCCTTTACCCGGTCAATCTTGCGGTACTCTCCTGCCTCGACATATTCTACTTCAACACCGGGCTCTAGCTTTGCCTTGAGCTCCTCGTCTTCGGGCAGCGGCAGGTCCATTGTCTCGTAGGACTCCATGTCCATGATTTGGACGTGATCAGGCATCACGGCGAGAACCTGTCCACTTTTCCTCTTGAGCACTGGAGTCTCCACGTCGGCGCCAGAAGGCTTGAGCATCTGCCTTTTCTGACCGTCAAACACACCGACCGCGGTTATCCTCACCTTTGCAGAGCCATGCTTACCGGGTGAGGATATTTGAACATCAGTAACGCGGCAAACCGCGCCGTCTATAAGCACCCATTGGCCCTTTTTTATTCTGTTTGCCTTGACGAACTTTATTTCCATGTCAGCCATTTCTGTCCCTCCTTTTTAAACTTCGGCGCCTTTCTACATATATGAACATTCCAGCAGGGGACGTGGTGACCCACGCCGCGCCACTGGAACCGCCGAAGTTTTTAGACCTACTCAAAGATTTGGGTAGTCGCTCTTTTAATGGTTATGTGGCCTGGGTCGGAGAGGGCCTGGACGGGCTGGAGGAGGGAACAGTAGTCTTCCTGAACGGTAAGGCTGTGGCCATTGGCTACACCCAGCTCAAATACAATCGCTCTTTTGATGGGGAGCAGGCCGTGGCGCCAGCTATGAACGTGATCCGCGCGAAGAATGTGGTTTATTCGGTTGTGAGCTTAACCGTTCCCAAGGTGAATCTGATCCTTGCATTCAACGACAAGGCCAAAATCTCTCCAATGCCGCCGGAGAAGCTTTGGTCTTTCGTGCCGAAGGAATATTCCGACGAGTACGTGAGGGGAATAATAAAAACACTCCCGCCCTCTGATATAGACAGGATTCGCGTGCTCGCCGAGTATGGCCTCGTGAACGTGAAGGTGGGTGAAATATGATTCAGCGTCTCATATTCCGCTTGTTCGGCTTGGAGGATGCTCCGGAATATGAAAGGGTGCGTAAGCTGTCTGTTCCTCGGCAGCCCACACTCCCGAGAGACGGAGACATTGAGTCCATTCTGCATTACCTCCAAGAAAAGCATATGGTCACTGGAATATCTATCTTCACAGACGAGGGCACCATTGTGGCAACTACTTTCCCGGAGGACGACGCATTGCACGAGTACTCTGTATTCGAGCAAGTAGCCTACGAGCTCGTGGATGCCACGCACTTTTACGCCCAGCGGGAGGGTGAGTGGATCATTTCTTTCCGCCACAACAACCACGTCTTTGTCATTCATGCTCCAGCATACCTGAACCTAGTCGAACTTGAGGCTATCGCCCGCGATGCGGAGAAACTGCTCTTTAGCATGGGTTGGTGAGCATGGGAAGGACAATATCCATCGTTTCAGGCAAGGGCGGCGTTGGGAAAACTACGATCGCTGCGAACCTTGCCGTGGCTCTATCCAAGCTCGGCGAAAAGGTTCTCCTTATAGACGCGGACGTGGCCATGGCGAACATTGCCCTCCTTTTCCGCCTTCAGTCGGCACCTATCACGCTTCAAGATGTCCTCCTTGGAGAGAGTGACATATTCGACGCCATGTATGAGGGGCCATTTGGGCTCACCGTTGTGCCCTCCGGTCTTTCGCTCAACGCGTACCGGCGCATAAACCCAGACAAGCTTAAATCTGCCGTTGCCGCTGTGAAGAATGACTATGATTATATATTCGTTGATGCTCCGGCAGGCATCGGAGACAACGCAATGGCTGCCATGGCTGCGACGGATGAAGCCATCATTGTTGTAACCCCTGATCCTGCATCTCTTGCCGACGCGCTCAAGATAAAGCTCGTGGCGGAGCGCATTGGCGTGAAACCTTATGGATCCATTATAAACATGGTGCGTAAGCTTCCTGGCGAGGCAAGTGAGGACCACGTCAGAGAGCTCTTGGAGCTGGCCGTTCTCGGGAGCATTCCAGATGATCCTGAAGTTCGCAAGAGCATTCTCTTGAAGAACCCAGCCCCCGTCATTGTCCGTGCACCTGATTCCCCTGCATCTAGGGCTTTGATGCAAATTGCGTCCAGAATCAGCGGAATTCAGATCCGCCAGGAGAAGAAAGGCTTTTTAACGTTTATCCGCTCCTTATTCCAGAAGAAGAAATAAGGTGGTGGTTTTTATGGTTAGCAGACCCTTTGATTTGCTTAACGACGCTATTGGGAAGGAAGCACTCATTATTCTCAAAGCTGGGCGCCAGGTTCAGGGCGTTCTGCTCGCATTTGACGTGCACATGAACCTCGTTGTGGACGATGCTGTTCTCACGGAGCAGGACGGTACGGAGAAGAAGCTCGGCCGTATTCTCATCAGGGGCGACACGGTCGTCCTCGTTGCGCCGTCCCTTTGATTTTTACCTCTTTCTCTTCTCTTTTCTGCATGACTGACCCGAAAGACGTTGTTCTAAAGGCATCCGAGGATGTAGAGGGGCTGCCCATCGAGGGCCCCGATTTCGATTCTGTTCAGTCCCTTGAAGATGTAGTGGAGAGGTATGAACAAATCGGTTTTCAAGCCACGCATCTCGGCAAGGCCATAAAGATCTGGCGAAAGATCGAGGCAGAGCGAGCAAATGGGAGAGAGATCCGTGTTTTCTTGGGCTATACTTCTAATATTATTTCTTCTGGTCTGCGCGAGATCATTGCCTGGCTGGTGAAGCACAGGAAGGTGGATGTGATCGTCACTACTGCAGGAGGGATTGAGGAAGACTTCATAAAAGTTCTAAAGCCGTTTATCCTTGGCGACTGGCATGTGAACGACGCGGCGATGCGGGAGAAGGGCATTAATCGCATAGGGAACATCTTCGTCCCGAATGACCGCTACATTGAGTTCGAAAAGTATATGCTGCCGTTCTACGAGCGGCTCCTGAAGATGCAGCGCGAGCGTGGTGCCCCTCTTTCTGCATCTGAGGTTATTTATGAGCTGGGACGCTATATGGATGAGAAACTTGGGCCGGAGAAGGAGAGCAGTATCATATACTGGGCATATAGGAACAACATTCCCGTATTTTGCCCCGCACTCACGGACGGGTCCATGGGCGACATGTTATACTTCTTCAAAGAGGAGAGGGGCGACAGAGAGCTCAACATAGACATAGCAAACGACATCGTCCGATTAAACAATCTTGCGATTGAGGCGAAGAACACTGCGGTCATTGTCCTTGGCGGCTCCCTTCCCAAGCATGCAATCATAAACGCAAATCTCTTCCGCGAGGGCTCTGACTACGCTATATATGTGACTACTGCCGTGCCCTGGGATGGATCTCTTAGTGGTGCGCCGCCCAGCGAAGGTGTCTCCTGGGGTAAGATACGGGCGAAGGCAGACTATGTGGAGATCTGGGCAGATGCGACTCTAGTCTTCCCGATCTTGACGTACATGACATTCTTCCGCTGACTTTATATATCCCTTTTTCTATATTCTACCGGTGGTACAATGGTTGAAGATAAGGAGAGACCCATAGGCGTAACGATCGTGGCGGTCCTTGGATTTATTTTCGGAGCCCTTGGCGTTCTGGGCGGCCTTTTAATGCTTGCCGGTGCAGGGATGTTCGCATCCATGTATGAGCAGAGCGCTGCAGTGGCTGGCGGCTTGGTGGCTGCTGGCGGTATCGCTGTACTTGTGTCTAGCATAATTATACTTATCGTGTCCTGGGGACTCTGGGTCGGCAAGAGTTGGGCCTGGTGGCTTGAAGTTATATTTTCTGGAATTGGCGTTCTCAGCATCTTTGGCAGGGATATCGCTGGTGCGGTAATTTCTGCGATAGTTCTCTGGTACTTCTTTAAGCCAGAGGTGAAGGAGTTCTTTGACGTTCAGGTGAGCTTCTCCACCTGATCCCCCCATTCTTTTACCGTTTTGAATCTATAGCCCTTAGTTTTTGCCCAGTCTATGAATTCGGACAGTCTCTTTACGGCATAGTCTCCTGCATTCCACCAAAGATCTGGTCGCCACACTCGCACACCGGAGTACTCCCAGGGGTGTGAGAAGAGCACTACGGGGCTTGCACTTTTTTCCACGATGCGCTCCAGGATCCCTTTTGGCAAGCGGAAGAAGATACTCGTCACAGTGACTGGAATTACAAGAATATTTCCCACCTTTGCCACTCCCCGCTTCCAGCCCTTATAGATTGCCTGTGATGAGTCGTATCTTATCTTGTTGTCTTCCAAAAACCCGTAGTATTCCATTGGAAACTTCAGGTTCGGCGCGCGGAAGCTTACCACATCATAGAATGATAGCAACACGTCCATGGATTTTGCTATGTTCTCTTTTGCCTCCTTACTATCCATTCGGTCAAACCGTTTGTGATCGTAGCCGTGGCTTCCGAGCTCGTGCCCGTCCCTCACAATGTTTTCTATGGCTTCCGGGAACTTTTCCGCTACTTCTCCAGTGGTAAACAACGTTGCGTTTACTTTCTTCTCCCTGAGCACCGCAAGGATTTTTGGGAGCCCATCCTTGATTCCCGTGAACGTGTGTAGGTATGGCGGCGCGTCTTGCTCCACGTCGAAGCTCAGTATGATTTCTTTCGCTCTTTCCATCTCTTCCACACCTCGTATATTTTATACGGTCTGTACTCGTAATCACTTATCGTTGTTCTATACGCCCGTTCCAGGTCCTTGATGATCTTCTTCCAGTCGTAGCGTTCTGCGGCAATCTCTCTTGCGTGCTTTCCCATTCTTTTGAGTTCATCGGGATTATCCAGGAGATATTTGATCTGTTCTGCCGCTTCTTTGTCCTTGCGGTACAGGAATCCATTCTTGCCATTTTCTACGATGTCACGCACCCCTGACTTTATGTAGCCCAGTCCTGGCACTCCGCAGGCCTGTGCTTCGATTACTGCCATTCCCAGAGCTTCAATTTTTGTTGGGTCCAGGTATATGTCGGCAGCCTTCATATACTGCACCACTTCTTCCCTGGGCTTCGCCCCCACCATTATGACGTTGTTGCCGAGCTTTTTCTGCCGTATGCTCGTTTCAATGGTCTTTCGCTCCACGCCATCTCCCACTATGATGAACTTTGCCTCTGGGTGTTCTTTTACCACCATTTTGGCGATTTTTGGCACAGCGTTTACTCTCTTGCGTATGGAGAGGCGTGACGCGGTAAGGATGATGGGTCCGTTCACACCTATTTTTTCCTTCGCTTCCTCTTTGTTCTTTGGTGGCTTCCACCTTTCAGTATCTACTCCGTTTGGTATTCTCCACACCTTTCTGGCCCTCATGTTCTTGCCCAGGAGGTTTCGGAGGTATTCTTCTGTAACGGAGCTAATCGCGATGAATGCGGTTACCTTCGCCGTGGCTTGGTTTGCGAAGAACCGTTCCATATGCCGTATGGGCCCCTCGCCCATAGAATGTATTGTCATGATGCTCGGAATACCGTATATGCCTGAAGCGATATTCATTGCCGTTGCAGAGATGGGTGAAAAGTAATTATGGCCGTGCACAATGTCGTAGTGTTCCTTCTTTATGATGTCTGCGATTTCTTTTGCCATGCTATAGCCTACGCGCACGTTCCAGAAGCGAAGATTAATGCCCTTGTCTATTCTGTGCACTACGTAGGGATATTTGCCCTGCCCGAAGAGTGCATTCGTGAGCACATGCACTTCGTGGCCTCTTTCTGTTAACAGTTCAGAGATTGTCGCTACGTGGTATTCCACGCCGCCTACTCGCGGGAGGAACCAGTCCGTCGCCATCGCGATTTTAAGAGTCTCCATGCTTCCTTTCCCCCGTAGATGCTCATAACAATGAACCCAACTATGCTAGCGAGCACCAATGCTATGCCCCTTTCTATCGCCACGAATTTTGCCGCGTCCCCCACACTGAATCCTAGGCTCACAAGAGTTCCTATTAGCCCACCTTCTACGATTCCGACGCCTCCTGGCGTTACCCCCATGACTCCAAGGAGAACGTTCGCCACAGATGTTGTTAGGGCGACGGCAACGCCTGTTGTGGCTCTAACTGCATTTAGCTCAAGCCATATTCTTACCACGTCCAACGTCCAGATTGTTGCAGATAGAATTGTGACAACTGCAGCAGTTGGCCCAAATCGGAGTCCTTTTTCCAGCAGTTTTTTTGTCCTTTCGTCTAGTTTTTCCCCGGACAGTCGCTCTACTGCGCGCAGTAGCATGTCACTTCGTGCCATGAGTGTAATGCCCCCAATCACGGCTAAAACAACAAGAAGTGTTGTGAGCCACGTGAAGTGGTAGCTGGCGGCTGCGAGTATTGCCAGAACGCCAATGATTGGCCCTTCTGTTGCTCGCTCATATATGATGGCTGCGGTTACCGTGGATTTAGGCACCTTGTTTTTCTGGTTTATCCATACGATTCGTAGGGCCTCTCCGCCTGCTCTCGCCATGGGGGTGATGTTGTTCACGAAAAGGCCTGCGAAGTACGCCTTTAGGAGCTCCCAGTAGTCCGCGCGTTTTCCAAATCCTTTTATGGCAACGTATTCTCGTAGTGCGTAGAGGAACGCACTGCCGAAATATACAAGGACTGCAAGGAGGATGTACGTTGCCGCGTGCTTGTCTGCGAGGAGTGCTAATCCTTCAAGCATGATATCACAACCGGTCAGTCGGGAGGCAATGTCCTCATCGTATCAGGACACGTCGCTATCATCATCCCGTAAATTTTTATTTATTGGAATCCTTTTAACACCATGTTCGTTTCCGTGATTTTCGTCATTGTAGCGGCGCTCATTTACGTGGGCTTCTTCGCAGACTACTTTTTCGACCGAATAAAGATTCCTGACTCACTCATCCTGCTACTTCTTGGCATTCTCTTTGGCCCAATCGCTAATATGTTCTGGCCACATTCCATTATTGCCCAAATTTTCAACCCCGACGCATTTAAGTCCTTTGCAGATCTCATGGCCTCTCTTGCCATTGCAGTGATTATGTTTGAGACTGGGATGAACTTGGACGTTCAACGCGTAATAAAGGAGGCTCCACGCTCTTTCTACTATGCTACGGCACATTACTTCACGTCTGCGATTTTTGGTGGCATCTTTGCGGCCTTACTCTTTCACTGGGACTGGACCCTTGCGTTTACCCTTGGTTTCTTGCTCGGGGGGACTAGTGCAGCTATTGTAATTACTCTTGGAAAGCGTTTGGGCCTCGATCCAAAGACGCAGACTCTGTTGGAGTTGGAGTCCACGATTACAAATATTTACAACGTGGTATTCGTTCTTGCGTTTCTCCAATTCATTTTAACACCAAATCCAGACTGGACTGTGCCCGTGAAGAGTATCTTGTCTGCGTTCTCCGTTTCCATAGTCTTTGGAATTCTTGTGGGCTATGGTTGGGAGAAGGTCCTCAAGAATCTGGGCAACAAGTCATACTCTTACATGCTCACCTTTGCCACGCTTTTGCTCTTCTACGCTATTATGCAGGAGTTCGGAGGGAATGGGCCGCTTTTTGCCCTTGTTTTTGGTATGACGCTGACTAACCTGCACATCGTGTCGCCGCTCCGCATGGTGAACATGATTCAGCTGCACAGGGAAATAACTTTCTTCGTTCGTGTGTTCTTCTTCGTGTTTCTTGGAGTCATCTTTAGCCCGACGGTGGATCTTGCTGTTTGGGCGTTTGCCGTTCTTCTGTCTTTAGCATCTCTTGGCGCTCGCTACGTTGCCGCAAAGTTTATGGACATTTCAGATCCCTGGCGGCTGGCAATTCTGTTGCCCCGTGGTCTAGGCGAGGCGGTTTTGTCAGCGATCGTATTCGTTGCCCTTACTTCCCATGGTTTCTCTGGTGCAGTCGTCAATATTTTTCTGCAGGCCGTTTCTGTGACGATCCTCTGGACAAACATTCTCGGGGCCTTCCTTGTCTGGAAATACCTGCGCGATCATCCGGACACTGTTGAGGTCACTAGCCCAGCGCCATCTCCGTCGCAATAACTAGGAAGTATGCCAGAATAAGCCCCAACGACTCCCACATCGTTAGCTTTTTCCCACTTTCTATTTTCCATGCTAGGAGTGCGCTACCCATAAGAATCGCTGCCCCTACGTGTGCAGTCATCGTGATTGGAAGCGTTTTGGCAACTATGGCTGCTGTCCCGAGTACAACAGTTGTGTCTGCCACCGCGCTTCCGACAATGTCTCCCAGTGCAATTTCTGCCCTGTTTTTTAGGGTGGATGTTATTTCTACGCTGATTTCGGGCAGGTTAGTGCCCAGTGCCACTAGGATGAATGATATGACGAATGGTGCGATCCCATACTCTTTTGCGAGGGCTTCTATGGACCACACCACAGCCTCTGCGGAACCAAGCAGGAGTGCTATTCCGATAATGAGGGTGACTGCCTCCTTACGGATGCTTCCCTCTGCCGTCCCATCGGGCTCTTTTTTCCCCACCTCGGACACTTTTGTAGCTTCCTTTGCATAGTATAGGTAGCCCAGCAGCACGAGAATCCCGACGAACCAGGGTATTGCGGGCAATACTATTGCAAGGATCGCCACGTATATGATGGTTAATACTGCTTTTCTTCCGAGAGCCCGTTCTCCTTCTGTAAATCGCACGTTTGCGATAAGGCCTATCAGTCCGAGGGATAGGAGCAGAAGTCCCACGACTGACCCGAATACTGTTCCTGTTACCACCGCGTAGTCGCCGTGCAGAGCAGCCAGCACGCTGACGAACAGTTCTGGCAGGGATGTCATTGTGGCGATGAGTATCGTCGCTGCACCATAGTTTGACCAGCCTTTTTTCGTGGCTATGTTCTCCGTGGCGGTTATCGTCATGTTGGCAGCCTTTATGAGGGCAAGAAGACCGACCATGAGTACAATTGCGGCTAGCACCTACTCATCGGAGCAATTGGCTTTATATAGGTGCGGGGGCGGGAGTTGAAGGCTCGCCGCACCGAGCCGGGGTGAGCTAACTGCCTGTCTCCGACATGCAATTATGCAAGAAGCGGGGATTGGCCAGCTAAGCGAACGAAGTGAGCGCACGCTGGGCGCGCGCCACCAAAGCAGTTGGTGTAGTGCGGGGGGCGGGAGTTGAACCCGCGCAGGGCCTACGCCCATCGGATCTTAAGTCCGACGCCTTTGACCGCTCGGCCACCCCCGCAGCCGTCGCTCTGGATTTTGAGGCCTCTACTCCCGCACACCGAGCGGCAAGAATAGGTATAGAATTAGGAAATAAAAGGGCTACTGGAAAACCTTTTCCAGTGGTGGTACGACCTGTTTCTTTCTAGACATCACGCCGGGCAGCCAGATCGTACCGTTTTCCACCTTCTTACCGAAGGCTTTCTCCACGGGTGTGTAGTCGTCTGCTACCACGAGGAGCGTCGTACCCTCTTTCATGATATCTGTGACCATTGTAAGCACTGCGAACAGGCCCTGCTCGTCTTTAACCTTCTCCATCTCTGCAAGGATCTCGTCCTTCCTCTGGAGTACCTCTGAGTCGTCTATGACTTCCACCTGGTTTATGAGGAATTTCTTGCCAGCAAATTCATAGACCTTGTAGTCGTTAAGCACGATCTCTCTAGCGCTTTTCTCTCCAATCTTGCTCTTAGCCTTGAACATCTCTATACCCCACTTCGTCATGTCGTCTACGCCCGCTATTGCTGCCAATTTCGCTGCGATCTCCCTGTCGACCTCTGTTGTTGTTGGGGACTTAAAGATCACCGTGTCGGAGAGTATGGCGCTCAGGAGACAACCCGCAATTTCCTTGAGAATCTCAACGCCGTAAACCTCGTAGAGCTTTGCTACGATTGTGGAGGAAGAGCCCCACGGGAGTGATATGTACGTTATTGGCTTGTCGTAGGAGAACTTTATCTTGTGGTGATCAATAACGCCTATGATGTTTGCTTCTTCTATTCCGTCGGCGCTCTGGGTGAACTCGTTGTGGTCCATAAGCCAGACGTCTTTTCCGGCAGCGTTATCTAACAACTCTGGCGCTTCCACTCCGAACCGCTCCAGCACGAGCTTTGTTTCTGCGTTGGGTTCGCCGAGCCTGAAGGCCTTTGCCTCCTTTCCGATCTTGTTTAGCAGGTATGCATAGCCTACCGCTGAGCATATGGCGTCCGTGTCTGGGATTTTGTGGCCGAACACGTGTATCATGCGCATCACCAATTTGATTTGTCCCGTTGTGTTTTAAGGAATAGTTTTTTATACGAGGAAATGTATATTTTCTTGGCGATTGGCGCGTTCTGGACAAAGGGTAGCTCCGAGGCGGTTGGCACTATTCTGATGGTCTCCGTAGCCGCAGGCTTAGCAATTCTTTTTTACGCGCAGACGGTTGCCCTTGTTTCTAGTAATATGTCTTTCTCGGTTCCAAAACACCCTCCAACTATTGTTTTTTCTGCCTATGATTACAATGCAGATACGGGCGTTGCAGAGATTTGTGTTTACGTGTCTTCTGATGCAGGTGTTTCGTACGAGCACGGGATGGTATATCTTTACGATTCTGCAGACCGTCTTGTTGCCCAGGGTGCTTTGGAGGATGATACTCTCGAATTTTCGGGCAAGGATATTCGGCGCAGCTGCGCTAATATAGGTTCTGCACAACCTCCTGGCGAATATACCGTCAAGCTAACGTTTGATAACACGGGGCTCGTTTCTAGGTCCATGACGGTCCCGGTGCAGTGCTATGATGATTCTGAATGCCCCGATGTTATTCGGCTATCTGGCAACGTCTTGGAGCTGGACGATATGGGTTGTCTTGGGGGGTACTGCACGGTTGTAGACTCTGCTTCGTACGTTTGTGACGAATCGAACGCTATGGTGTGCTCCTCTCTCACGCTACCCTCTGGGACTTACTACTGCGAAGTGCACGGATCTGATACTCTTTGGTTAGAAACTCCTACGGAGTTTTTAGATGATCTGAACGATAACGACTGCGACGGAACTGTGGAGTTGGGTTGCGATTCTTGTAAATCATGCACCCACGATCTAAACGATGTCGCGCCCTCTATTGCGTCTACTGGAAAGAATGTTTTGGTCGTTCTACTCACGGATCTTGCTCCTGACAGTTCGGATATTACGTACTTTAACGGGTATTTCTGCTCAGGAGGTGTGTGCATTTTGGCCACAAATACAACTCTATCGTCGGAAGCACACATCGCCTTTGACGGCAATGGCCACCAGGTTACGCTTACCGGAGAGTATGTTGTTGATACTTATTCAGTGGGGGGTACAGGATACTTGGAATTTAACAATCTACGCGTGGTTGGGGGCGGAATATGCTTTGATGATAGCCCGGTACCGGTACGTGCAGCGCATATTGATGTGAAAGATGGCTCTTGCGCGTATTTGGACATATCTTCCGAGTGGTATGATGTAAACTATTCGTGCGCGTCAGTATATTTTGACCGCGAGGCGTGCGTTGTACTGTCGAGGTACACTCAACTCACTCATGCTGTTGTGAAATATCCTAAGAACATGGGGATAGATGCAACTGGGAAACAGTATTCGCTCATTGACGTGAATCTTGTGCGCACAGGAACTGGGTATGATTTTTACCTCGCCCCGCGTTTTCCCACGATTTCAAATATGTTCTGCAGTAATGGCAAGGAGTATTTAGAGGTGTTTTTGGACGGGAACTCGTATGCTCTGTCACCCGGGTACTGCGGATATATGCTTCTGTCGTATTCTAGCGGTGATTGTAATGTCGATTTGAATGGAGTAACTCTCGAGGGCGGCGGGCTTGCGTTGGACGGTGCTAATACCTTTGTTATTTTTGGTCCCGGTGCCGTATCAGACGCGTATGCGGGTGTCACTATTGGAAACGATGTTACTAGTCTCATTTTTGACCTCTCCCATGGTGACATCAACCTCTGTGGCAACCATACTGCGGTCGATTATACATTTGCTCGGCCGACTTGCCGCAATTGCGGCATTGGTCATTACATATATGCGAATTCCGACGATTTTTCTAAATTTGACTGTGACTCGAACTGCCTGCGCGCCTGTTAGTGGTTATCTCGCTTGAACATTCTATAATACACATAACCTAGCGCGAGAATGAGTGCTGAGAGTGCTATTGTTTCTGTCCACGGTTTAT